>DMJN01000295.1 GCA_003451715.1 Gammaproteobacteria bacterium
AATTCGTTCCAGCACACAGTGTCCCGGGCTGTTGGCTACGGGCAGCCTTTCATTCTGCATGAATTAATCTACCAACAGACTAATTGTTGTCTACAGGCAGGACCGGCACATCATCTTGATTGCTTGTTTGTTCTACTTCATCCTGGATTTGCGGAACATCAGATTGCTCGGTGGTGGTCTCTTCCAGGAATTCCTGGTTAACTACCGGCAGTCCCACGGTAGCGCCTACACCAGACTGATTGCGGGCGAAGATCGCCAACGACAGGCTTGTTACGAAAAATATTGTAGCCGCAACCGTGGTTGCTTTTACCAGGAAGTTTCCGCTTCCGGATGCCCCGAATACTGTTTGCGACGCGCCGGCTCCAAATGAGGCACCGGCATCAGCACCCTTGCCTTGTTGCAGGAGCACCAGGCCAACGATAACGACGGCCACAACTACATGAATAAATACGATCAAGGTTTGCATGATTGTTAATCCGCACTTTTACAAATAGATATAAATTCTTCAGCCTTCAATGAGGCTCCACCTACCAGACCGCCATCAATGTCGGCCTGAAGAAACAAGGCCTTCGCATTGTCAGCTTTTACACTGCCGCCATAGATAATCCGTATCGAGCCTGCGACAGCGGCATCCTGAGCTGCCAGATGGTCACGCAAGATCCAATGAACTCCTTGCGCCTGGGTTGGACTTGCAGTTTGCCCGGTTCCAATTGCCCAAATCGGCTCATAGGCAATGACTGCCCGATCAAATGCTTGAATGCCGACCTGGTCGATGACGGCATTCAGTTGAGCGATAACAACCTCTTCAGTAAGGTCTTGTTGCCGCTGCTCCAGTGACTCACCAATGCAGAGTATGGGAGTTAACCCACTCGCCTGCGCCGCTGCAATCTTCGCCGCCACCAGCTGATCCGATTCCTGGAAGATCTCTCGTCTCTCGGAATGGCCAACAATCACATAGCTGACCCCGAAATCCGCCAGCATAGAAGCGGATACTTCTCCAGTCCGGGCACCTTCAGGCTCACTATTCAGATCCTGAGCACCCAGCAACACGGGCTTATTTTGCAGCAGTTCCTTCACCAGTCCCAGATGAATATAGCTGGGACAGATACCTATTTCGACCTTGTCCGAATGCTCGGCGGTTGCCCCTACTACCTCTTGCAATAACGCAGTAGCCTGAGCCAGGGTTCCGTGCATCTTCCAGTTGCCTACAACCAGCTTGCGGCGCATGCTTCGATAAACCTTCCAGATTTCGGGAGCCAGAGAAAACGGGCGCCAATACTAACCAAGATAAGGGGGTCTTGCAATATTTCAAATCCAGGGCAGAGCAGAAAAGAGGCTTCAGGGCAGGCCCACATCGACGTCGTCAATCACGGCTTAACTGTTGTCGGCTACTTCCATGGCAACCAGTTCTGACAGCTCCTGAGCCAGGCGATGCACTGCTTTGAGGTCTTCACCCTCAACCATTACCCGCAACACCGGTTCGGTGCCAGAGGATCTCAGGAGTACGCGACCATTCTTACCGAGTTGGGATTCGACATCTGAAACGGCGGATTGTACGGTTTGGTTTTGGCTTATATCGACCGTGTTGGCAACTCTGATATTGACCATGGACTGCGGCAATTTACGCATCTTGCCAGTAAGATCTGCCAGTGGCTGATCACAATTAGCTATTGCTGCCAGCGCCTGCAGCGCAGAGACGATACCGTCACCGGTTGTAGTAATGTCCAGACAGATAATATGGCCAGACGATTCACCCCCGAGATCCCACCCCCTTTCCAGCATTTCCTGCATGACGTAACGATCTCCTACAGGAGTTCGCACGAAGGGAACATCTAGAGCATCGAGCGCCAGTTCCAGCCCCAGGTTGCTCATCGCTGTACCAACGACACCGCCAAAATCGATGTTTTGCCGGCGCCGGTCCCGCGCGATCACGTAAAGAATCTCGTCGCCATCGACAATGTTACCGAGGTGGTCCACCATGATCACTCTATCTCCATCGCCATCGAAGGCAATTCCAAGATCGGCCTGCTCGGCTTTAACCGTTTCGGAAAGAATCTGTGGAGAGGTTGAGCCGCTCTGCTCATTGATATTCAGGCCATCGGGTGAGACACCGATCGCCTTGACCCTGGCACCCAATTCTTCGAAGACTGCTGGTGCGATGTGGTAGGTGGATCCGTGTGCACAATCGACGACTATCTTCAGCCCATTAAATTTGAGAGAAGAACCCACGGTGCTCTTGCAAAATTCTATATAACGTCCGGCGGCATCGTTGATACGCGATGCCTTTCCGAGTGACTGGGGCGTAACAGTTGACACATTTTTTGAAAGTAGTTCTTCTATGGCATATTCCACTTCGTCGGGTAATTTGGTGCCCTCACTGGAGAAAAATTTGATGCCGTTATCTTCGAAAGAGTTATGAGAGGCACTTATTACTATTCCAGCCTGGGCTCGTAGTGTTCTTGTAAGGTAGGCGATAGCCGGCGTTGGCATCGGGCCGGTCAGATTGGTATCCACACCGGCTGCGGTAACACCCGCTTCCAATGCTGCCTCAAACATATAGCCTGAGATGCGTGTGTCCTTGCCGATGAGAATTTTGTTGCGTCCATTGCCTTTGCACGAAAAAACACGCCCTGCAGCCCATCCAAGCTTCAACATGAAATCAGGTGTAATAGGCGCGGTTCCTACTGTCCCCCTGATGCCATCGGTACCAAAATATTTCTTAATGGTCTGCATCACTTCTTCACCCTTCTGCTCAGGCATTGATATATACGGAGTTTACTCTAATTGCATCGACTGTGGCAGCAACATCATGAGTTCGAACAATTCTGGCACCCCCATTTAAAGCTAATGCTGTAGCGGCTATCGAACCAGCCAGGCGCTGGTTAACCGGTTTGTCTACCACAGCGCCGATCATAGATTTTCTAGAAATCCCCACCAGTACCGGTATATCAATGGAAGCAATGCGTGGTAATTCCTTTAGCAGCTGATAATTGTGTTCAAGGGATTTACCAAAACCGAATCCGGGATCCACTAACAGACGATCTTTGTGAATGCCTGCATCGATACATTCCCGCACCCGCTCCTGCAAGAATGACAATACATCTTCGACAACATTGACATAATGAAATGTCGACTGCATGGTTCGTGGCTGTCCTTGCATGTGCATGAGACATATTGCAACATCAGATTCGACGACCCGGCCAAGCGCGTCCGGGTTGGCAAGTGCACGAATATCATTGACTAACTCAGCCCCGGCAGCCACCGACTCCTTGATTACCTGTGCCGAACTGGTATCCACTGAAATACAGACATCGAGGTTGTTGCGGATTGCTTCGATTACCGGGATGACTCGGGCAAGTTGTTCCTCGGCATCGACTGCCTCGGCACCAGGCCGAGTGGATTCGCCGCCAACATCGACAAAAATCGCCCCTTCATTCACCATTTTCTCTGCTCTGCGCAGCGCCTTATCTGTGTCGATTTCGAAACGCTGCTTGCCTGGGATACTCATTTCAGAGCCATCGGAGAATGAATCGGGCGTGGCATTTAAAATGCCCATGCAAACGGGAACCGACAGGTCGATCTGTCTGGATCCGGCTTGCAGGAAATAGCTCACTGATGCGGGACTTGCAGCAGTGAGCCAGAATTGAAGCGGGGCTTAATGTTCGCTGGCAGGTCCACCGATCGTACTGGAATCGTCGACTTCTTCTTGCTCGACTTCGCTGGCACCAGAATCACCATCTCCTGAATCAGCCCAGTCTTCCGGCGGTCGCGGTTTCTTTCCTTCCATGATGTCATCGATCTGTTTGGAATCGATTGTCTCGTATTCCATGAGCGCGTCTTTCATGATCTCCATCATGTCTTTGTGTTTTTCGAGAACATCCTGCGCCTTGGCATAGCATGTATCGATGATGTTGCGTACTTCCTTGTCGATGGCCATCGCAGTGTCACCGGACACAGTCTTGGATTGAGACGCAGCAGAGCGCCCGAGGAAGACTTCCCCTTCGTCCTCTGAATAAAGCAATGGCCCGAGTTCTTCTGACAGACCCCATTTGGTTACCATATTACGCGCCATCTCGGTGGCACGCTGAATGTCATTCGAAGCGCCAGTTGTCACTCCTTCCTTTCCAAGAGTCATTTCTTCGGCAATACGACCACCATAAAGACTACAGATCTGGCTAAGAATCTGCTGCTTGCTGAAGCTATAACGATCTTCTTCCGGTAGAAACATAGTGACGCCCAGAGCCCTACCACGGGGAATAATGCTGACCTTATAAACAGGGTCATGCAGGGGCATCAGACGGCCGACGATGGCATGGCCAGCCTCATGATAGGCGGTATTCGATCTTTCTTTATCAGACATCACCATTGATTTGCGCTCTGCGCCCATCATGATCTTGTCTTTTGCCTTCTCGAAATGTTCCATATTTACCAGTCGCCTGGCAGCTCGCGCCGCAAACAGGGCGGCTTCGTTAACCAGGTTAGCGAGATCGGCACCGGACATTCCCGGCGTTCCCCTGGCGATGACGCTGGCCTGAACCCGGTCATCAATGGGCACTTTACGCATGTGCACTTTCAATATTTGTTCGCGCCCGCGAATATCGGGCAATCCCACCGTAACCTGGCGATCGAATCGTCCTGGTCTTAGTAACGCCGGGTCCAGAACATCAGGTCGGTTGGTAGCAGCCATTACGATGACACCATCATTTGCTTCGAAACCATCCATCTCCACCAGCAACTGATTCAAAGTTTGTTCGCGTTCATCATGCCCACCACCCAGGCCGGCACCTCGGTGACGACCGACTGCATCAATCTCGTCGATGAAGATAATACAGGGTGCTTGTTTCTTCGCCTGATCAAACATGTCGCGTACACGGGACGCACCGACGCCGACGAACATCTCGACGAAGTCTGATCCGGAAATTGTAAAGAAAGGGACTTTAGCTTCACCGGCAATGGCCTTGGCTAACAGAGTCTTACCAGTACCGGGTGGACCTACCAGCAGAATGCCGCGAGGAATGCGCCCACCAAGCCGTTGAAATCTGTCAGGCTCGCGCAGAAACTCCACCAACTCCTGCACATCTTCCTTCGCTTCTTCGACTCCGGCTACGTCGGCAAAGGTAACCTTGATCTGATCTTCACCCAGTAATTTGGCCTTGCTCTTGCCGAACGACATCGGCCCACCTTTGCCACCGGCACCACCCCCCTGCATCTGTCGCATGAAGAAGTAGAACAAGCCAACGATGAGCAGGACAGGAAAGGCACCCACAAGCAATTGGGACCAGATGCTTGGTTGCTTCGGCTCAACGGCGTTGATGGCGACACCATTCTCGAACAAATCGGATATTAATTGATCGTCACCGATGGCTGGCAAGAAAGTGCGGAACTGCGAATTGTCCATGCGTATTCCCAGTATATCGAGGCCAGCGAGTTCAACCGCACGGACTCGACCCGAGCGAACCTCGCTGATGAACTGGGAATAATTGATATTGTCTTGCTGTGGTTCCCGATTGATATTATTGAAAACCATCAACAACACACCGGCTATTATCATCCAGAGTATTAGGTTTTTTGCCATATCATTCAAGAGCTTATCTCCCTAAGGATTGCGTTTACGTTGACTGAACGGGCAGGCTGCCAGGCCTTGCTCGAAAAGGGTCGAAATGATTGTTTCGCCCACATATACCGCTAATTCTAATGCTTATTGAAAATATTGCACGCTAATTACGTTCTACCTTTAAAAACCTGCGACGGACCACTCATAAAACCTGTGGCCAGCAGATAGTTCTCCCGTGAACGAGGCCTAGAAGCCCCGGGTTTTCGGGACTTTACGACTTTAAAGCTGGACTGTAGCTGCTTGCGATAGGCATCGAAACCAGTGCCCTGAAACACCTTTACCAGGAGAGTTGCCCCCGGTTTCAAGATGGATTCCGCCATTTCCAGCGCCAATTCAGCCAGGTACATGGCCCGTGGCTGATCTATCGCCTTCACACCACTCATATTGGGGCTCATATCAGAGATTACAAGGTCCGCAGGGGCACCCTCGAGATGTTTCAGCAGCTCATTCAAAACCGCATCGTCTGAGAAATCGCCCTGTACAAATGTCACGTTGGCAATAGAGTCTATCGGCAAAATATCACTGGCCAATACCTTGCCCCCGTCACCTACCAGTTGCGCCGCCACCTGCGACCAGCCACCCGGGGCTGCCCCCAGATCTACCACCGTCATGCCAGGTGCAATTAACCGGTCCTTTTCCTGAATCTCCAGTAATTTGTAGCTGGCACGTGAACGGTAGCCTTCATCCTGACTCCGTTTGACATAGGAATCATCGAAATGTTCTTTCAACCACTGTTTGCTGCTTTTCGAA
>DMJN01000104.1 GCA_003451715.1 Gammaproteobacteria bacterium
ATAGGTGCTGACGGGGTACACAATAGACGTTGTTCTGGAAGATTGAAAGTAGCGTTCATCGGAAATTACAAGGAAGTACGATGAGATTACTGCAATAACCAATACAGAAAGTGTCAGCAAAATCACATTTCGGTTTAAACTCCTCTTGGCGCCTCCGAAGTCAGTAGAGTCTCTTTCCAGGCCGCTAGTTGTAATGTCGTAGAACCAGGCAAGTAACGTTACGACTGGAAATCCAATCAAGAATACGTAAAGGATGAACGCTAAAAACCATGACGGCAGATCAAGCGCCGGTGTTAGTACATCGACAACCTGCAAGGTCACCCACGCACCGGCAATATAATAAAGTACCGTTTTGATTACCCGACGTCTTTTCAGCTCTTGGAAGAAGTTACCCATTGAAGCACCTCATTGCGGGTCGGGTACTGCTCCCGCAGGCTCGTTATTTTACAGAAAACCTTACCACAACCCCTTGAAATGACACGAATCGGGTAGGGAACTGGAAAAGTAACCAGAAATTCCTTATGTCCCCCTGGGGTCGCAAACCGGACATTGGGACTTCACTGAGTGGTCCGAAATACTGGGGCCAGACCATGGGGTGGACTCCTGCCCTTCAGCTATTGCTGACATTCAGCTCTGCGACAGGCGGCTTGCGGCCACAAACAGACAACTTCCAATAAGCGGGTGTCAGAGTTAATAAGCTAGCCTTCAGACAGCTATAGTAGACGCCCCTAAGTATGTTTGTTACTCGTTTATTGAGCTTCGCCCATCCGCGCAGCACGAAGTATTGACGACATAGAATAATTCTCCTCATGGCATGCATATTCATATATCTCTTGTCCCGGGGCCATTCTTTTTAGGGGTATTTCGCCTGTAAATGGCTGACTATAGATTTTTGGATCAGTGACGGTGAAACTAAATAAAATTTCATCGCGTGAAACCAGCGTAAACGATTCAGTAATCTCCAGTTGATCCGAGGATCTAAGAAAGAAGCTGGACTGTTCGGGTCTAAAATTATTGGTATGAATTTTCAATGTATTGCCTTCATAGGAGGCGATGGAATCACCCATCCATTTAGGCCCTTGGGCTTCTAAATGCTCAGTGCCCAGGCGAATAATTCGAACCAAACTAAAATATTCAGCAAGAATGACCACGTATTTTTCAGTCTGTACAATTTGAATATTACGAACCGGATTGTCGCCTCCCGGATTTCCTACTTCGGCACTGAAAAATGTGGTTAACAGTGGCAATTGCGCTCCGGGGTTCAAACACCTTTCTCCCGCCGGTCGAATCTCAGGGCCGTCGAACGCTCCATGGCCTTGAGCAATCCAATCAGCAAATATGTCAGCGGCCGATTCTTTGCGGGGAAATCTTCCATGAGGAGGATCGACTACCAGAGAGGTTCTATACTCTCCGTTCACCTTTGCTATCTCAGTAGGCATTATTTCAAAATTCCCGTCAGCCTGCTGATCTATAGTGCCCCCTTGTTCCGGAGCAGAACGGTTCGGGTCTAATGGAGCACTTCTTGCCCGATCCATGTCGAGTGCACGGGCAATAAGTGCCTGTGCTTCTGCTTCGGTGTAAACCGATTGCTGTCCTAGCTCGAGAGGGCGTTCCATGGGGGTCTGTGAAGGGTTGGTCCACAGCCCCTGCAGGTCAGGATGCCCATAGGCAGTCAGCGGTAGCAGTTCGGTATTTTCGGCGGCTCGTGCAATCGAGACAATAAACGGAAAACAAAGCAGGACTGGAACAATTAGAAAACCATTGGAAAAGCGATTCAGTGAATAGTGCATACATTCTTGCCCAAATTGTTATTCTTTTGTGTTCTTGTTACCTATACCAACTTTTGCGATTGCTATTCTTCGAGGCGCACAAGCTGTGTGTGAAGCATCCATGTTTTGAGCTGTTTTGCTCGCGCTGATCGGCTGATTTTGGCCAGGAGCGGAAATCCAAAGACTTGACCCCGACTCCCACTTTCGATGATTTTTGTATTAAACAGTTGACCCACTACTTGTAAATGATTGCATGGGATTGCTGCCTATCTGACGGATCAAAGTTCAATGCAATTACTGGCTCAGCTTTAAGTGCAAATCAACAGCTATTAAGAGCTTTGCTCAGGATAAGTCGAATTCAACTAATGCAGTTAATTAGTCTCAATCCCCTCTTCGGCCAGTCGTCTGGCGACTCGCTGACCAATCCTTGGTCCGATAGACATTCCCCATGACTGGCCTACTTCTATTGATTCTTGAGTCAACAGCGGCAACACTTCGATTGTCTTCCGACCAATATCAGTATCATAAAACTCGAGTAGTTGTTGAATATCCTCAAGTGAATAATACTTATGGTAAATCGGGTACATTAATTCCTCAAAACTCTCGTTGATCTATCTCTTCACTAAGCACCGCCTGAACTTCTTCGCTGATGATGTCGAATGCTCTTGGGGGGATATCTGTGCGAGCTTGTCTTAATGACTGTGTCATTTGTTGGATGAACAGTTGAGATAACTGCTCTCCCATCGCCACAGCGCCAGTCTTCACCATTAGCTGTCTAATTGCGCTTTTCTTCTCATCAGAGATCTCAGAATCCTGAGTGAAAACCGAAGTCGAGAATACTGCCAGAACGAAGACTATTATTATGCGCATTGATAACTCCTCCACTAATCTTGGTCTAGCCCAAAGAAAGGTCCTTCCCACCGTAGACTGGGCGAACCACTTTCCACAAATAGAAAAGGTCCTGCCCGGATGCTTGGAAAGCAAGTCAGTATGTCACCAATGTTGTGGTTGTGCTAGTGTATAAAAAGAATAAAGGGTATCGATCGAAACAACGCCTCAATCCTACCAGCATGCCGCTTGCTCAATTTACTCTCCACTTCGGATCAGTACAGTGTCAGCAAGGTGATAATTCCCGGCAAATGAAGCTGCGGGTTCCAATTGACATAACTTTTATTCTTCTTAATACTCTCGGCAGTGACAATTTGCGCGCCATCTCGCTTGGAGGATGGCGCACTGTTATTAAGAGACCACAACTCGAGGAGAGAGACGATGCTGAAGCGGGGACTAGTACTAGTGGTGTGTATGTTGGTGTCGGTTGGCGCGATCGCAATTGACGCAGACTTCTTTGATGCAGTCGAACATAATTATACAGACAACGACGGTGTGAGTTTGCACTATGCCACCTTGGGTGCAGGCGATCCGGTGCTGTTTGTGCACGGATTCCCGGATGTGTGGTTCTCCTGGTCGCACCAGATGGACGGCCTCAAGGATGACTTTAAAGTCGCCGCCATGGACATGCGCGCCTACAACAAGAGTGACGCGCCCGAAGGTGTCGAAAACTACAGCATGGATCTGCTCATGGGGGATGTGACCGCGGTCATCGATGCTCTCGGCGGCAACGTTACGCTCGTGGCGCACGACTGGGGCGCAGGAATCGCCTGGCGCGTGGCTATGTATTACCCGGATAAGGTCAATAAGCTCATCATCTGCAACCTCACCCATCCCACCGGCTACGCAACCGTTCGTGCAAACGCAACGCCCGAGCAACAAGCCAACACCGATTACATTCGGCGCTTCCAGGATCCCGACGCCGGAAATATGTTTACTCCCACCTTGCTCGCCACCATGGCCGCCGGTGCCGACAACCCAAACCTTGAGAAGTATAAGGAAGCCTTCGAACGCTCCTACGTCGATGGCATGCTCAACTATTACCGTGCCGCATGGTCCGGGTTTCAGTCGGATGAAATTGAAGAAGTTCCACAACTCTCGATGCCGGTACTGCAATTCCACGGACTGCAAGACACGGCGGTTGACAAGGATGGCCTCCGTGACACGTGGAACTGGATCGATGCGGACTACACGCTGGTGAGCGTGCCCGAATCGGGCCATTGGGTGCAGCGCGAAGCAGCCGAGATTGTCACAGAGACTATGAAATGGTGGCTAAAAGCCCGTCAATAGAGTTCTAAGTCGAGCGATATCGCCGGGGCGGGATGCTATCCGTTTCCGGCAAAGAGTGGATATCCAGAGGGTGCAAAACCGGCCCAATAGGGTGTACATTGACGTTTCCGCGGAAACATTCCCGCGGGAACGTTTTTCTCGGTGAATCCAGTCTTTATGCTCGTCCATCATGAATCCAGAATGGTTGCTTTCGGCCAGACGCGGACATTTTCATCCAGGTCTTCAGCTAAGTTCCGCGCTTATCCCCCGTACACTACCCGCTCGCTGCGTAGTATGCGTACCAATACTATGAAGATAGCTGCGGTAAGCAGCAGGGTGGTGCCCGTATTCAGCAACAGGCCAGCCACACTCAATCCATCGCCGCGTAGTACCTGATCTAACAGCAGTCGTTGACCTAATAGAGGGATGGTGAGCATCCAATCCGCATCCTCAACAGCACCGAGCAGCGAGGGCAGCACCGCAAGCATGGGGAGCATTGTTATTAGTCCGGTATAGCTTTGTGCTTCTTTAAAAGTTTTAGAAAATAAAGACATTAACATTTGCAGAGCTGCGGCAAGCAATACGATCGAACTCAGGATCAATATTGCGTTCAGCTGCATGGACAGACTCAGTTTTGGATCGACTCCCAGGGAGCTCAGTGAAACGGAATCGAGGGCAGCGCCCGTGACCAGTACTGTGACCAGGGAAGCCAGAAAGCCAAAGCTGGCAACAGAGAGATATTTGCCAAGCATGATCTGTAAGGAAGACAGAGGGTGTACCAATAGCGGCTCCAGGGAATTGCGCTCTCTTTCGCCAGCCGTGGTATCGATGGCAGATGGTGCGCTGCCGAAGAAGGCCGCCATCAAGACAAACATTTGCATGGCGCTTAAGATCTGCCCCGCGCGACTGGCATCGGTTGAGTAATCCCTGTCGCGCACAACCACCGCCGAGGCAATGGCGGGATTGATGCCGCGTACCAGTAGTCGCATGGAGCCGATACTGGAGCTATAGCTCTGTATTAAAAAATCCAGCCTGTCGGCGGCTGCATCGAATTTTTCGATGGATGTGTCGCTATGTAGATAAATATCAGCAGGCTTCGCCGAGCTGAACCTTTCCTCGAAATCCTCCGGAATTTCGAGCACCAAATCAACTTCACCAGCATGAATATCTTGCTTGGCATTGCCTTCATAATCAACAAATGTAATGTCCTGGGTGCTGAGATATTGAATAAGATCGGGTGCGTTTTCCCGTCCGACCACCTGTATGTCGAGTTCATCGCTGGTGTCTCTGGTTGCTGCCATTGTCGAAAACATAGTTGTCATTAATAGCGGTAACAGTAAGGCAGGGAGTAAGGCTGTCAGCATTGCTCTTCTGTCGTGTAAGCTGTCCTTGATCTCTTTTCTGAATATTATGCTCGTACCGGTGAAGATTCGGCTCATAGGGCTATTCCTTCTTCACTGCCGATTAAGCTGATGAATGCCTCTTCCAGGCTTGCAGTTTCGGCCTGAGTACACAGTTGTTCTGGGGTACCTTCGGCTACGACGCTGCCGTCCGCCATAATATAGATGTGATCACAAAGGGCGGAGACTTCCTGCATCACATGACTGGAAAACAAAATGCATCTACCTTCATTTCGCAGCCGCACCAGCAATTCTCTTAACATTCGAATGCTCATTACATCCAGCCCGTTAGTTGGCTCGTCCAGAATGAGGTTTTGCGGCGAGTGAATGAGGGCCCGTGATAGAGCGACCTTCATCTTTTGGCCATGGGAAAAACCCTTGCAGCGACGATCAAGCAGGTCGTCTATATTGAAATAGTTTTGGGTGGCGGCGATACAGGTATCCAGATCGGCTCCAGATATGCCTTGCATTTCGGCATAGAACTGTAGATGTTCTCGGGTGGTGAGTCGGTCATACAGGCCGACGCTGTCGGGAAACACGCCAATCTTGGCTACGGCTGCGATCAGGTTTTTGCTAACATCACTGCCATCGATGAGTATCTGACCCTGGTCAGGTTTTTGCAAACCATAGATTGTTCGTAAAGTAGTGGTCTTGCCCGCACCATTTGGGCCAAGCAGGCCAGTAATACAGCCATCCTTAGCCAACAGGGATAGATCGTCTACGGCCTTTACCTCGCCAAAACTTTTACAGAGATTTCTTACTTCTATCAATTCATCGCACCCCTGTATCAATCTCGGTGGCAGGAACAGGTGTGGGACCGTTTAGATCGAGGAAGAAGCTGGGACGAATGAGTTCATCAAGGCAGCTACCATCGATGTTTGTAACGCTGGCCTCATTCACGAATTGCTCCATCAGTTCCGGTGCGCAGCCAAATGGGGATACATTATGACCTGTATTAGGTGCAATCAAATGAACGGAGTTACTCATCAATTCGGCCATCGCTTCACCCCAGCGTTCAGGTGTCACCGGATCGATTGCGCCGGAGAGTATCAGGGTAGGTACCTGGGAGCTCAGATCCTGTGAATAGATCTCGGGCAGGGGCGCGGCAGGCCAGACGCTACAACCACTTTGAAAGACATTGAGAAAGGCATCGCCGACGAAACCCCGGTTCGACTCGCGGGAAATTTCCGCATTCGATATGCGCGTAAAATCCTCGGCACACAAGACACTTAATTGTGCACCATCGGCAACGCTAACGTCGCTCTGCATGGCATCCAGAACTGCAAACAAAGTTCTGAAGTCACTCTCTTGAGCTTGCTCGATAATTATAGGAATCAAACGACTGATCTGAGGCGAATACAAAATACTACGAATTGCATTCACGAATTTGGTGCGAGTCATGTTGACCGTCAACGGTTTACCAGAAGTTGCATCATTGTGGGTGACCTGGTATCCCGCTTCGCCAAAGGCATCTAGTACCTCATCAAAATCCTGCTCAAGTCCAGTGAAGCTGTTCTGGCAGTCTATGTCATACTCGCAATCTTCGAACAGTATTTGTAATGCACGCTCGGCATCGGCATTGCCGTAAAGGGGCACCTTGTTTTCTAGTGGTGCATTGCCGTCCAGTATTGCCGTTCTCACCTGCTGCGGAAACTGGTTGGCATAGAGCAGCGCGGAGCGGGTGCCCCATGAGCCTCCCCAGAGATTTACCTGCTGATAGCCAAGTGCCAACAGAATTTCGTGTATGTCCTCGTTAGCCAGGTCCTGGGTATATTTTGAGACATCAGCATCTAATTCAAGCAGGCACTGCTGCAAGATTTACCGGCGAACCGAGACTAATTCAGCATCACTGAGCAAGAGCAGTGAGCTGTCATCTTCATCTTCTGCGCATACCAGTGGATTCGAAGCGCCCATGCCGCGCTGGTCGATTAAGACGATGTCCCGGGTCTCGTTCACTTCGTCCAGGGCCAGCGCAACAAACCCCACCATGTCGCGCGCGCCCTGGCCCGGACCACCGGCGAACACAACTACAGGATCGGGATTTTGTTCAATACTGACTGCGGGCATTACGGCGAATTGAATAGCTATTTGTCTGCCCTGCTGGCTGACCCGGTCTTCATAGACGCTGTATTCACCGCACAACACTTCCTGTCGATAGCCATCGATGTGGCAGTACTCTAATTCCAGCTCGCCAACAGTAATCTTGCTGTCAGTAGCTGCGAGTAGAAAGGGGCTCGAAAAGAACAGGATGATGCTAACAAACTTATTCATAGGGGGTTCCTGCATACTGGTTCGTCGCAGTAATTAGCTGGCCTTGCCCTCAGGAATAGGGGCCACACTACGCTTTCCTGGGAATACCCAATAGCAGAAAACCTGGTCTGCCCCTTATTTCTATGGCAGCGCGAAAGCCACCAG
>DMJN01000268.1 GCA_003451715.1 Gammaproteobacteria bacterium
TGCCATAGAGACCGCCGCGGGCTATGGAACCTGGTTGCACGGGGAAACCGTGGCGATGGGTATGGTTATGGCTGTCGATTTGTCGTACCGCCTGGGCTGGCTGGATGGGGCATGTAGTCAGCGGATTCGCAACGTCCTGGAAGACAAATATGGTATGCCGGTGGTGCCACCTGCCGATATAACGGTAGAGCGGTATCTCGATTTAATGTCCTCGGACAAGAAAGCAGAACTCGGTAAAATTCGCCTTATTCTACTTAAGGCAATTGGCGAAGCTGTGATTGAAACAGATGTCGATCCCGCACTACTGAACTCTACATTAACTGCTGGACAACAGCTTTGCTCTGGAACATAGAAGCTCTTGAATAACTATACTAAAAAACTGCAACTCACTTTCGATCCCTTCGAGCTGGGCACCAATAGCCGCGATTTCTTTGCTGGTGGTAATCGGCAAGAGCTGCTGGATCGAATCCTCAAGCATCTCTGCTACAGCAGTTCCATGGTAACCGTGCAGGGATGCTTGGGCGCCGGTAAAACTACTCTGGCGAACTGGTGCCGTGAGAGTTTAGGTGAGGAAGCAGTGTGCACCCTGGTGACAGCCACGCTATTTATGAATCGGACTCAGTTTCTGGAGAAAGTGCAACAGCAACTGTCTCTAAACTCAGGACCGGAGAATACACAGGAGCCTGGCAACACTGTGCGGCAGCTGGCTGATCAGTTGTTACTGGAAGCGAAATCGCTGATAGTGCTGGTGGACGATGCTCACGAACTCGGCTGCGATGTAATCGAAGAAATTAGTGATCTACTCACAAATAGCAACATCAAAGTCTTGCTGTTGGGTGAGAGTCAACTCGGCAGTTTGCTGGAAAACACATTGTCCGTTGAGCTGCACGACCGAGTCGCTGAATTTGAGCTGGATAATCTAGGTAGTGATGACACTATCGACTATCTTCGCTTCAAGCTGGCCAGTGCAGGATACAGCAAGTCTATCCCGGTTGCTGGCGGGCGGCTGGGAGAACTATGCAACTCATCTAATGGAGTACCTGGCGCTATAAATGCGTTGATAGCGGATGAGTTAGCAAAGCAATCCGTAGCTTCAACACCAGGTGTTGCAGGGCTTGTTCTGGCGATTCCCGGGATCCACTATTGGGCCGTTGCCATAGTTTTGCTGGTGGTGCTGACAGCGTTAATCATCTTCCAGGATCCCGTTGTTGAAGATGAAATGCCGGTCGCATTAAGTGAGCTTGAGCAGGAGAGTGACCGAATACAAATTCCAGTGTTCATCGAAACTACCGAAGATGACAGTGCAGTGGTTGTCGAAGCGGTTCAGTCAAACGAACCAGCTGACACTCCAGTGGTGGTCTCCAGCAGCGCAAATCAAAGTCCGGAACCAATAGCAGCTGCTGCCGAAGTAGAACTGGTTGGCGCTGTTCGGGAAACCAGTGGTCAGGAAACCAGCAGCCCACAAGCACCGCAATCAGAAACGAACCCTCCGCTTGTCAATGAACCTGCACTGGCGGTAGTAGCAGAAACACCTGTTGCATCTGTGCCGGTAGAGCTCGACATCTCCGCCTTTGAACAAGCCCTGCTGAGTTCTCCTTCTGATAACTTTACGGTACAGGTCATGGGCTCACGTTCGGAAAGCAACGTCCAGGAATTTGTGCAGTATGAAGCGGACTCCGATAACTCTGGATATTTTGAAACCCGCTTCCAGGATCGCCCCTGGTTTGTTGTCGTACTCGGCAATTTCGAGGAGCGCAACGCAGCCGTGGAGGCGATTGATGACCTACCGCAATCCTTGCGAACCCTGCAACCGTGGATTAGAACATTGGGCGATATTCAATCCGATATACGGCGGCTACACGCCAGCAATTAGCCATTGTGTTTTCTGTCATTTCGCCATTGAGTCTGACAGAGTAAAATAGAGCCGCTTTTTGCTACTCGGGCCCGTTTTACTGTTCAGGCCTGTTAAATCTCTCGAGCTGTTCCAACTCTGAAGCGGTTCGAGAGACGCAGGGTCAATCGCTGAGTAATCGAGAACTATCAACCCTTGAATCAGTCTTTGAATGCACCGGACTCAACCAGGAGGATACGCCGTAGTGACGCTTAAGAATGACCGATTTTTACGGGCCTTACTAAGAGAATCCGTTGATGTCACACCCGTATGGATGATGCGACAGGCAGGACGTTACCTGCTTGAGTACCGAGCCACGCGTAAAAAGGCCGGAGATTTTCTTACCCTCTGCAAAACTCCTGAGTTAGCCTGTGAGGTCACTCTGCAACCGCTGCGCCGCTATCCGTTCGATGCGGCCATTCTATTTTCAGACATACTGACCATTCCCGATGCCCTCGGCCAGGGCCTGTACTTCTCCGAAGGCGAGGGTCCCAAGTTTCGCAAGCTCATAAGGACGGCGGCGGATGTGGAGCAGCTTCCCGATATTTCGGTAGCCAGCGAGCTGACTTATGTGACTGATGCTGTTTCACTCATACGCCGCGAACTCAACGGTGCGGTGCCACTTATTGGCTTCTCGGGTAGCCCATGGACACTGGCGACTTACATGATCGAGGGTGGTAGTAGCAAAGATTTCAGGATCGCCAAACAGTTCCTGTATGACCAGCCGGAGGCGATGCATCTGTTGCTACAGAAGCTGGCCGCTGCAGTTACTGAGTATCTTAATGCACAAATCGAGGCCGGTGCCCAGGCTGTGCAGATTTTTGATACCTGGGGCGGCATTCTCACAACCGCTAGCTACCAAAGCTTTTCCCTGGCTTATATGCAGAGCATAGTAGCCAAGCTGATCAAGGAGCACGAAGGTCGTCAGATTCCAGTTATTGTCTTTACCAAGAATGGGGGTCAATGGCTGGAGTCTATCGTTGCGACCGGTTGCCAGGCAGTAGGGCTGGATTGGACAGTCGATATTGGCGAAGCTCGCAATCGAGTCGGTAACAGTGTGGCTATCCAGGGAAATATGGATCCTTCAATATTGTATGCCTCACCTGC
>DMJN01000032.1 GCA_003451715.1 Gammaproteobacteria bacterium
TTGCCGACAAATTGAAGCTCGGCTGATCAAAGGGATCACTCAGGCTGGTTAGCGCTCCACATATCTATGGTCAGCTTCCAGTTGCCATCTGCTTGCTTCTGGTAGATGGAGATATCTTTACCTTCTTCAGTGCCTGTCCCGCCTTCTTCCGTCGGCTCGGTGAGTTGATACACGTACGAAATGTACGCAAGGTCCCCAGATTCTGACACGACGATTCTATCCAGGGTATGGGTGACAGAGAAGTCGGGTAGGGCGAAGAGTCCTTCGATCATCTCCCGGATAGCGGGCTTGCCATCCAGGATTGGTGCGTTGGGTGGTTGCATCCGCGCATTGTCGGCCAGGAAACCAAGAAACGTCTCGACATCCCTGGCATTGAGTGCTCGTACTATCTCACGATCGATCTCGCGAATGGCAGCCTGATCGGCTGCGTCATCCACGTTACGGGAATTCATAGAAGTCTCCTCCAAGCCTCGCAGTGTATAGGTAGAATAAAGACCCTCTTCTTCCATATCTACGGCTTCTTTATCAGATCAATGGGGTCAGAATACTTTGATCCCTCTTCATTCACAATTGGCCAACCATGCTTTCACCTGATCATGATGCTGTTGCCAGGCTTCCCAGGTTGATAAGGCCCAGCGTTTGACCATAGCCAGGTGGGATTTCGCATCCGTCCCAGCCAGCACTTCCACTACAGTTATTTCACCTGGCTTCGAAGGCGGTTCCAGCCAGAAGAATTGCGCTTTATGACTCGCGAACTTCTGCAGAAATTCCGTGGCATCATTGTTTGAGTAGTCGTTCTCTATGATCTTACACAGACTTGCAAGATGTACGGCAGCGGATTGAATGGTTTGAGACGAGGGTTTACCGGGGTGCTGCAAGGCATAGGCATCAACAGTCATTTGATGATTTCGGGCATAGCGATAATCAGAATACTCACGAGCCAGGACTTCGCCGAAGGCTGCCCAGCAACCTGGAGATGATTCCAAATACTTGTGCACAGGCCCATCACTAATGGCCGTGGCAGCGCCACAGGATGGGCAAATAACTTGCTTGTTTTGCTTCGGTTTGAGTGATAAATAAAAAGAGAGCATAAGATCAAAGGGGTCAGAGTACTTTGATCCCGGTCTGAATTTGCTTGTTTTTACTGACCGGATTGCTTCACCCACTGCCCATACCAACCCAGGTAACGCTGATAGCGATCGAGCACAAAGGTCGGCTTGCTGATGCCATGAAACTGCCCCGGGTACACCACGAGCTGGGTTTCCCTGCCCAGTCGTTTCAGTGCCTGGTAGAGCTGTTCCGAATTCAGAATAGGTACGTTCCAGTCCTGCTCTCCGCCCATGATCAGAGTCGGGGTGGTGATATTGGCGATATCATTAAAAGGTGAGATGCGCTCCCAATTCTCTGGTGTTTCCCAAGGCAATCCCAGTTCCGCTTCCCACTGCCGTTGATAATGGTCGTGGCCATAGTTACTTCTATAGAGCACCTCGCTGGCACCGGTGATAGCGCCGGCGAAGCGATCGCTCTTGGTGATGACATAATTGGTAAGGATGCCACCGTAGGACCAGCCGCCGACACCGAGCCGATTCGGGTCGGCATAACCCTGTTCGATGGCGTAGTCGACACCGGCCATGACATCCTCGAAATCCTTAACACCCCAGGCTGCCCATAGTGCATGGGAATAATCCTGGCCGTAGCCAGATGAGCCTCTGGGATTGGTCATGACAACAACATAGCCATTGGCGGCAAACAGTTGAGCATCGAAATTGAAA
Source organism: Gammaproteobacteria bacterium (assembly GCA_003451715.1). GTDB lineage: Bacteria > Pseudomonadota > Gammaproteobacteria > Pseudomonadales > Pseudohongiellaceae > UBA9145. The sequence continues at coordinate 1,773 of DMJN01000032.1, forward strand.
TTAAAATCATACTGTGACACCGGACCCCCGTGAATTCGCAACAGGGTCGGATACTGAAAATTTTCATTGAAGCCAGGCGGCTTAAAAATAAAACCCTCCACTTCGGTACCATCCTCACTGGGGAATTGTACATTCTCCACGTCTGCCAACTGAACCGAATCAAGAAACGACTCGTTGGTGTGAGTAAGTTGCTGCAGGTTACGCCCTTGACCGAAATAAACTTCCATTGGTTGATGTGGGCTTCCAATCAAAGAGGCGACATCTCCATCATCGTTCATTGAGTAACTTCTAAGACTTATGGATCCCTGGATACGCCGCTCAAAATTTTCACCCGATCTATCGATGCTGGCCAGATGGCGCTCGGCACTGTCCTCAAGGGCAAAATAAATGTCATCGCCGTCAGGAGCGAAATGGGGAGAACTCACATTGCGATCCAGCCGACCGGTTAGCACCCGCGCATTGCCCCCGGAGGCTGGTGAAATGGCGAGATGAGTGGTGGCATACCAGATCAGGTCTGGTTCGGTGACGCTGGTATAGGTAAGCCACTGCCCGTCTGGACTCCAAGCGGGTGAGGAGTCAGAACCGGGATTGGTAGTAATTTGTAACAGGGTCGCGCCCGCGTCAGGGCTGTCCGCCGATACCACCCAGATATCTGAATTACTGTTGGCATCCGGTTCTTCTGTGCGATTACTGACAAAGGCGATCAGTGTGCCATCCGGGCTCCAGGCGAATTGGGAATCATCGTAGTCGCCAGAGGTAATCTGCCTGGCATGAGTTTTATCGTCGCTTGCCAGATCAAATACGTAGAGGTGAGTGCGGCGGCGATCGAGATAACCAGCATAGTCGCGTTTGAACTGTAATCGGTCGATTACCCAGGGCTCTTCCTTGTCTTCACTGCCTTCTTCATCTTCATCCTCCGGATCTCTAATCAACAGGGCGAGACGCCGACTGTCCGGTGACCATGCATAGCCATTCACACCCTGTTCGATCTCGGTAAGCTGTTGTGCTTCACCGCCCCTGCGGTTGAGTCCCCATACCTGGGTTTCGCCGTCATTGCGTGAAGCCAAAAAACTGAGATATTTACCATCGGGGCTCCAGGCCGGGCTACTGGCCGACGAACCCACACCGGTCATTGGCATCACCTCATCACCATCGCTGGAGACCATCCAGATGCGGGTTTCCGACTCATCATCCTCCAGCTTGGTTTCCCTGACCGTATAGGCTACCCAGTCTCCTTCCGGGCTGATGACCGGATTCGCCACTTGCTTAAGCTCGAAGAAGTCTTCAGGAGTGAGCAAGCGCGGATCGTCAGACTGGCCCAGGAGGCACGAGGGAACAAATAGACAGGCAAGAATTGTGATCTGCAGCAGTTTGAGGAATTGCATGGGCGGCTCTCTGAGCACTGGGCTCTGGTGGTTGGTTCAATTCAGACTCCCAGGATACCGAGAGTTTGTGGGTAGAGTAAAAGGAAATAGTGTAAGTTGAGGGGCCGTTTTAGATCCCCATAGGGAACACCAACAAAATAGCGAAAAATTGGTATTTGAAGAGTGATACCAAGTTGTTAAATTGTTAGTGTCTCCAAGTGTCTTTCAAACTACGATGGCAATTCTCAGTCTGCTAATTCGAGCCGCAACAAGGCACCATCTTCTTCATCGGTAAGCACATAGAGAAATCCGTCCGGACCCTGCTCCACGTCTCTAATGCGTGATTTTAGTTCAGTCAGCAGATTTTCCCGTCGCAATTCTTCACCACGACTATTAAACACAATGCGCTCGAGATGGCCGGTACCGGGAATTCGACCTGTCCTCATTGAGCCTACAAACAGATTACCCTGCCAACGTGGAATCTTGTCACCTGTATAGAAAGTAATATCGCCTGGTGCAATCGATGGCCAGAACAGTATCTCGGGTGTCGCAAAATTTTCATGCTTAGGTGTGCCGGTAACCCAGTCACCACGGTAGTGCCTGCTATAGGATGCTTCAGGCCAACCGTAATTTCGCCCGGCTTCTATGACATTTATTTCATCTCCTCCCTGGGGACCGTTTTCGCTGGCCCACAGCTCACCGGTTTGCGGGCGCAATGCCAAACCCAGTTGGTTACGATGACCCACCGAATACACCTCGGGTAAGAACTCGCCGCTGCTCACGAATGGATTGTCTTCGGGCACTGAACCATTGCTGTTTAACCGCAACAGCTTGCCATAATGCGTAGTTGGGTCTTGAGCCAGTACACCAATGCCCTGAAAAGCGGCGGCACCACCGACCGAGAGAAACAGGGTATTGTCCGGGGCAAACAAAAGGGCGGCGGCAGATACGACAATTTCAGGGTCTGAAGCAACAAACACATCCTCCACCTCGGTTAGTGTATTCTCCACCAACTTACCCCGTGCCAGAGCGACGGTTTTCTCCGGCTCATCTCCGCCAAGCAAGGGTTTGGTGTAAGACAGGTAAACAAGGCTGTCGTCTTCCGGGTGCAGAGCGATATCCATAAGACCAGCACGAGCCTCAGCGGAATAGACAGCTGGTACTCCCTCGATATCATCTTCCAGCAATACCCCATCCCGGATAATCCGTAGTTTACCTGTATAGCGCTCGGTAATGAGAATGTCGCCGTTGTCTCGAAACACCATGGCAAAAGGACGGGCCAGCCCAGTGGCGATGGGTACAACTCGAATCTGGGGCACTTCGAAAGTGGAGGTGAGATAGGGTTCCGACGGTGCCTGAATACCCGCATCAGTGTCTCCCTGTCCATACCCCGGCGAAGCGGCACATAGCAGCGAAAATAGAAATATGTGTGAATAATTGAATTTCATTGAATCGAGTCCTCGAAGTTGGCTCCGCCAACTGGATTCCGGCAACGAGGTTGTACTGCACCTCGAGAATTCAGACTCCACTGGGGATTGACGTATTCTTATTTACCTTTCTGTCACTCTGCTTGGTCAGCCTGAAACAGCGTGTGCAGAATCCCTATCTTTCCACATTGTAATTACCTTCTACTACCAATCCATCTGCCTCGAGTCGACGAGCGCCAGCCAGTATTCCCGGAAACGAATGATTGCCCCAATGGTCAAGCAGACAATGGTAATACTGATTTTGCTAGCGATATTGGGTCACATCAATAATTTGAAAATATTTGGCAAATTAAGTCGGTTTCCAGTTTAGGAGCCATAGGGTGTCCCCTTTTCGTAGAACTGCTCCTGGGCAACATTACTCTATAATACCGAATTTTTTTCTCCGTGCCCTTTCATCGTCACACTAATTCCGTAAAAATAGCTTAAAAAGGGCTAGCCTGCCCGAAACTGGAAGGAATTGTAATGCAAGCTCTAATGATGAACACCCAGCTGATGATTTCGTCGATACTGAAACATGCTGAAAAAAATTTTCCGGACGTGGAAATGGTATCGGTGACGGTTGATAACCCCCGGCACCGGCAGAACTATAAGACATTTGGCAAGCGGTGTCGGCAACTCGCGAATGTACTGGAATCACTGGGAGCTAAGTCAGGTGACAGAATCGGTACTCTTGCCTGGAATGACTTTCGTCATATGGAACTCTATTACGCTGTCTCAGGAAGCGGCATGGTGTGCCATACCATCAATCCCAGGCTTTTTCCCGAACAAGTGGCCTACATTATTAATCACGCAGAAAATAAGATTCTCTTCGTTGATGTCCTGATAATGCCCTTGTTGGAAGCACTGAAAGAGCATTTGTCAAAAATTGAAACAGTTGTGGTTCTAACGGACAGGGCGCATATGCCTGACTCGAGTTTACCTAATGTGTTGTGCTATGAAGAGTTACTCGAGGCACAGTCTGATGATTATGAATGGCCAGAGTTTGATGAAAACACAGCCAGCGGCATGTGCTATACCTCCGGGACAACTGGCAACCCCAAAGGTGTGGTTTATAGTCACCGGTCGACAGTTCTTCACGCTCTGGCGGGGGCGCTCCCCGATGTTACCGGTGCATCGAATAGGCAAACCAGTTTACCCGTAGTGCCAATGTTTCATGTCAACGCCTGGGGTGCGCCTTATGCGGCGCTAATGGTGGGAACCAAGTTAGTGTTGCCCGGACCGAAAATGGCTGATGGTGAAACCTTGCACGATTTGATCACCTCCGAAGAGGTAACGGTTAGCTCCGGCGTACCTACCATTTGGTTGGCGCTGCTCGACTATCTCGAGGCCAATCAAAAGTCTGCGCCCAGCCTTGAGCGTGCAAATGTTGGTGGCGCTGCGTGTCCGAGAATCATTGTTGAACGATTCAGAGAACAACACGACTGCGCCGTTGTGCAAGGCTGGGGCATGACTGAAACAAGCCCGCTCGGCACTATCTTCGGGTTGAAGAAAGGCATGGAAGATCTCAGCACCGAAGAGCTTACAGATTTACAGTGTCTTCAAGGGCGCGGAGTTTTTGGCATTGAAATGCGCATCGTCGATGAGAACAATGAGGAGCTGCCATGGGATGGTGTAGCTTTTGGCGCACTAAAAGTAAGAGGCCCCTGGGTGGCTAGAGGTTACTATGGATTGTCTGATGTGCCAGGAGCGGAAGACTGCCCTGTCGACGAAAAGGGCTGGTTTCAAACCGGTGACGTCGCGTCTATAACAGCTGAAGGCTTCCTGCAAATTACGGATCGTACCAAGGACGTCATTAAGTCGGGTGGCGAATGGATCAGCTCTATCGAGATTGAAAATGCGGCGGTCAACCATACCGATATCGCAGAAGCAGCGGTAATCGGTCGATATCACCCTAAATGGACAGAAAGGCCACTGCTGATTGTTGTTTTACAGGCAGGAAAATCCTTATCAAAAGAAGATGTACTGGAATTTCTAAAGGACAAGCTACATAAAATGGCCATGCCGGATGATATCGCTTTTATTGATGAGCTACCCCACACAGCAACAGGGAAAATCAACAAACTTGGTCTACGCAAAACGTTTGAGGACTATCAGTTTCCTGCTGAATAGGAAGCGCTAAACAGCCCCAACTATAGGGAACACCTATAAAATAATAAATTGGCGGTAAAATGGAATTTGAAAAGTTTCTGTCCTAATTTGCTATTTTATAGATGTCCCCTTTGCTAAGAGGCAGCAGGCGCTGCCTCTTTTCTGTCAGTGTTTTTTATGCAATTTGTTGAAAATAAACCAATAATCCGCAAAAAACTATGTTAGAGTGCCGCCACGTCAGAATTTGGACAGGGTGTCCGTAACTGACGGTGCATCATCTTTAGTTACAGGTCATCTTTCTGCAGCATGCCTGCAGTCACTTGAGGCTCCGGTACCAACCGCAAGCCTTCACCTTCACTCTTGAGCTAGCCGCTGTTGAATCAGCGCCAGTCATCAACAGCTACCTATCGAATGCACACCCGTGCAAACGGACTATAAAGTCCGGGAACCACTTAATCATAAACAAACTCGCAAGAGACACAGCGAACTCGCTGCCTGTCCATATTGCGGCTTGTCCTGTGCTTATCTCTTTTTTGAGCACAGTTTTTGAAACACTAATAATGCGATTGCATTTACATAAATGAGAAATTGAATGATATTTGACACTCTCGGTTTAACCGACTCCCTGTTGCGTGCTGTGCGCAAGACAGGCTACACACAACCAACCCCAATTCAGAAGCGGGCAATTCCTGAAATCCTGGAAGGCAGGGACGTAATGGCTGCTGCCCAGACTGGAACCGGCAAGACCGCCGGCTTCACGCTGCCGTTATTGCAGATTCTGGGTGATGGGATTAAAACCAACAATTACCAGGTGCGGGCATTGGTGATCACTCCTACCCGCGAACTTGCTGCCCAGATACAGGACAGCATAGAGACCTATGGCAGCAACGAAAAACTAAGCTACGGCGTTGTCTTCGGTGGCGTTAACATCAATCCACAGAAACAGTCTATCAAGCGTGGCCTGGATATCCTGGTTGCCACGCCCGGTCGGCTGCTGGATCTCTACCAACAGAGGGCGGTGAGATTCGACGCACTGGAAGTTCTGATTCTGGATGAAGCCGACCGCATGCTGGACATGGGATTTATTCGTGACATCAGAAAAATCCTCGCGTTGCTTCCAAAGCAGCGGCAGAACCTGATGTTCTCCGCCACATTCTCCAATGACATTCGCAAGCTGGCCAAGACTATTTGTCACAATCCTGTAGAGATAGACGTGGCACCTCGCAATTCAACAGTCAAAGCGATTTCCCAGAAGCTGTACAAGGTCGAGAAGGGAAACAAGATTGAGTTGCTGAGCAAACTATTGCGAGACGACGCGGGCCAGACCCTGGTGTTTAGCCGAACTAAACACGGCGCCAACAACCTGGCTAAAAAACTTAACCGGGAAAATATTGCCGCGACAGCAATCCACGGCAACAAGTCCCAGGGGCAGAGAACGAAGGCGCTGGATGATTTCAAACGCAACAAGGTACAGGTCCTGGTAGCCACCGATATTGCGGCGCGGGGAATCGACATCGACCACCTGGCAACAGTGGTCAACTTCGACCTGCCCCAGGTGGCGGAAGATTACGTGCATCGTATCGGGCGCACCGGCCGTGCCGGCGCCAGCGGTCAGGCCATCTCGCTGGTGAGCAGTGAGGAACGCAAGCAACTGCGTGATATCGAACGCCTGATCAAAAGATCCATTCCGGTAGAAGAAACCGGGAGCTTCAAGCTATCTCCAGTGATTGCTGCCGAATCCAGCCAGGACTCAGACGAGAGAAGGCAGCGTCCCGATCTTCACCGTCGTGCCAAGCCGAAACGGCACAAACCCCGTGCCAAATCCGGCAAGCAGGCCGCCGGTGCCAACCGCTGGAAGTCATCCCGATCCAGGGTGGCCGCTGCCAACTAGCTGTACCCGGTAGACGCCAGCCATCACCTGAAGAGAACTAGCAGAAGGATCTAGTCCGCCAGCAACCCGGCTATTTCCCCCGGCTCAGGAAAACGCGCCAGCTTGTGCCTGGAAAACACCAGCACGCCGTCTTTTCTAATATCGTAGATGCCGCCACCACCCGGTATCAACACCGCTTCGATCCCGGTTTGCTCTTTAATCTCGGCCGACACACGGTCGGCTTCAGGTTGATAGTTTCAGACTTCGCAGAAGCGTATCTCAATGCTCATAGAGTGGTTCTCGTTTGACTGCTGGTTCGCTTGAGTTACACATTGTATAGCCCGGCAGGGCCTGTCGTCACTTGCCGTGATTTATGGTATCTGGGAGTTTATTTCCTGTAACATAGCAGCGGTTTCGAAAACCTGTTAACCATCGAGTGAGGAATATGATTTCTTTCAAGCACGTTACATTCACACCATTGCTTCTTACGCTGAGTCTCTCGGCAACGGATGGCATACCACAGGAATCGCCACAGTCCTGGTTCGATGCAGGTCAGGCGGTAGTGGCACGCAACAAATCCTACCGGTATGCGCAGGCCGACATACCGATTGCCAAGAATATCATCCTGTTCATAGGCGATGGTATGGGCGTGTCCACCGTGACGGCGGCGCGTATTCTGGAGGGTCAACTCAGAGGAGAACCGGGCGAAGAGAACGAACTCTTCTTCGAAGGATTTCCCAACGTCGCCCTCTCCAAGACTTACAACAGTAATCGGCAGGTGCCTGACTCCGCCGGCACCATGACTGCCATGACCACGGGTGTGAAGACCGATGCGGGATTGATTGCCGTGAATGAAAATGTGGTGCGCGGTGATTGTGACTCCCAATCGGGCAACCATCTGCAGACAATTCTCGAGAGCGCCGAGCAACGTGGCATGGCAACCGGCGTTGTCACTACCGCACGCCTCACTCACGCCACACCGGCGTCAAACTATGCCCATATCATGGAGCGGAATTTCGAAGACGATCAGGACGGTCCGCGCTTCTCCAATCCCGGGGATTGTGCCGACATCGCCAGGCAATTGATCGAGTTCAGTGTGAACAATCCTGGTTCCGACGGTCTTGAAGTTGCGCTGGGCGGTGGTCGACAGAACTTTCTGCCGGCTCGGCCCGATGCCGATCCCGAGACTGGCAATCCCGGCCAGCGGCTGGACGGCCGTGATCTCACCACCGAATGGCTGGAAAACCATAGCAATGCCAACTATGTCTGGAACAAGCAGCAGTTCGAAGCCATCGATCCTGCACGCACCGATCATCTGCTGGGTCTGTTCGATCCCTCGCATATGGAATATTCCCTGGACATAGATACCGATCAGGGTGGTGAGCCGAGCCTGAGTGAAATGACGGCGAAGGCGATTCGGCTGCTGGATAGGAATGACAAGGGTTACTATCTAAACGTTGAGGCAGGTCGCATCGACCATGCCCATCACGCCGTTAATCCACAACGCGCCTTACTGGACACCATCGAACTGGCCCGGGCCGTACAAACTGCCTATGAAATGGTAGACCTTCAGGAGACTCTGATCATCGTCACCGCCGATCACAGTCATGTGTTTACCATCGCTGGATATCCGGTGCGGGGTAATCCCATCCTCGGAAAAGTCATAAGCGTTGACAACTCAGGAGAACCTCGCAGCGCCGCAGCCCTGGCCAGAGATGGGATGCCCTATACCACGCTCGGCTATCAAAATGGCGAGGGATTCCACTTTTTACCGGGCACCAATACTGCCGATACGATTCGCCGCACTGAGGTGAACACCGCGGGCCGCAGCGATCTGAGCAATGTTGATACTACCCACGAAGGCTTTCATTCCGAAACCGTGGTTCCCTTAAGACAGGAAACCCACGCCGGTGAAGATGTTGCCATCTATGCGGTGGGGCCCGGGGCAGACCTGGTACGAGGCGTGATGGAGCAGAATGTCATTTTTCACATCATGATGGAAGCCAGTCAACTGGAGCAGCGCTAGCCCGGAGGTTTCACCACTCTTGCTTACAGCAAGACCAGATTCCATAGCGAGGGTGCTCCAGCAGGAGCAGTGCGGAATCAGGTATCCTGAAATTCCAACAATGCCTCCTCGATAATCTGTAGCGCTTGATCCAGATGTTTATCGGAGATGTTCAGCGGCGGCAACAACCTGATCATGTTGGCACCAGCTTGACCCACTAGCAGTTTCTTGCTGCGCAATTTATTCAGCATGTCGACACAGGGCACAGCGCATTTAATGCCGATCATCAATCCCAGACCATGTATGGACAGGATAACGCTGGGAAATCGCGCCACTAGTTTCTGCAGATGATCCATCAGGTAGTCGCTCTTAGCCGTTACTTCATCTAACTGACCTGGCTCCAGCAACAAATCCATGACTGCGTTTCCCACTGCCATCGCCAGCGGATTACCGCCGAAGGTGCTGCCGTGGGTACCCACCACCATGGTCTTACCAA
>DMJN01000253.1 GCA_003451715.1 Gammaproteobacteria bacterium
ACGTGATTAACCAGGTTCACCGAACCGAGGTTACACACGGCTATTTCGTCCTGGCTGGTATTCAGGGTGATTTCAGTGCACAGGTTGGATGAGTGAATAGTGCCGACGTGCTGCTGCGGTGACCTGACATTACAGCTGTCCTTGAAGGTAATCCACGGGTGCCCGGTTTCGAACAACATGGAGATCATCTTGCGCCACAGGTCGGAGGCTTTAATGGTCTTACAGGGTTTGATCTCTCCTGCTGCCGCCTTGCGTTCATATTTCTGGTAGGCGTCTTCGAAGGCTTTGCCGTGTAGATCATGTAGCTCGGGTACTGTATTGGGTGAGAACAGGGTCCATTCCTGGTCATTAAAGACGCGCTTCATGAACAGGTCGGGAATCCAATTCGCGGTGTTCATGTCATGGGCGCGGCGTCGGTCGTCACCGGTGTTTTTGCGAAGCTCGAGGAATTCCTCGATATCCAGGTGCCAGGTTTCCAGGTAGGAACACACGGCGCCCTTGCGTTTGCCGCCTTGATTAACTGCCACGGCAGTGTCATTGACTACCTTGAGAAAGGGTACGACGCCCTGTGATTTACCATTGGTACCCTTGATGTGTGCCCCGAGAGCTCGGACCGGGGTCCAGTCATTACCCAGACCGCCCGCCCATTTGGACAGCATGGCGTTATCACGAATCGACGAATAAATACCATGCAGATCGTCAGGTATGGTGGTGAGAAAACAGGAGGATAATTGGGGGCGCAGCGTACCTGAATTAAAGAGCTGGGGCGTAGATACCATGTAATCGAAACTGGATATCAAATTGTAGAACTCGATGGCGCGTTGCTCGCGGTTACCCTCTGCCGAAGCCAGTCCCATGGCTACTCGCATGAAGAACACCTGTGGCAACTCGAATCGAATTCCTTCACTGTGGATAAAGTAACGGTCGTAGAGGGTCTGCAATCCGAGATAGGTAAACTGCTGGTCCCGTTCTGCCTTCAAAGCCTCGCCGAGTACGGTGAGATCAAATTCCAACAGGTGGGGAGATAATAAATCCAGCTCAACACCTTTTTCGATGTACGGCCTGAGGGTGGCTGCATAGCGATAGTGCATTTCAGACTGAGTCGCTGCATCGGTGATGCCTAGAAAACTCAGCGCTTCGGAACGCAAGGTATCCATCAACAGCCTGGCCGTGACGTAAGAATAGTTCGGATCCCGCTCCACCAGCGTGCGGGCACACATAACCAGTGAGGTGCGTACGTCCTCCATCTTTACACCAGGGTAGAGATTCTTGAGTGTCTCATTGTAGATTGTCTCGCCGGACACATCGTTCAGGCCTTCGCAGGCTTCGGTGATGACGGTGCGCAGTCGAACAGTGTCTAACAGGCCCTGTTGGCCGTCTTCAAAAGTGACGGTGATCTCAGGATGTTTGGGTTGCTCCGCCTCCTGCTTCTGCTCGCGCAGACGGGTGTGCTCGGCCCGGTAAATCACATAACTCCTGGCGATCTTGTGCTCACCAGTGCGCATCAGGGCCAGTTCGACCTGGTCCTGTATGTCTTCGATATGGATGGTGCCTCCGGAAGGCATCCGGCGCCGGAAGATGACAGTGATCTGGCTCGCTAATTGGGCGACGGACTCATGAATTCGAGAGGAAGCTGCAGCATTACCACCTTCGACGGCCAGATAGGCCTTGGTAATGGCAACAGAAATCTTGGACTCATCATAAGCCACCACTGCACCATTTCTTTTGATAACGCGCAGTTGCCCCGGTGCGGTTGATACCACTGTAATTGCGTCGTCATCTTTGGGAGTAGCGGTTTGAGAAGAGCCACCTGTTGTTTGTACATCAGTCTGCATTAAATACTCCGAGTGCTAACTACTTTGTGCTCTTGTTTGAATTGGATCTTGCTTGTTATCCGGACACGGTTTGCACCTGGCCGGACTGACCGTCACTACGGGGATGAAGAGACTGGCTAAGATTTAGTCAGCGAGTTAACCCTATCCTTACCGGAACCGCTGGCAATCAATCACCCCAAAGTTCACGGTCAGCAATCCCCGTCGACCTGAGGCTGTACACGAAATCCAACCCATCAGATTTCATATGCAGCTGCCAGGCAGCGTTAAAGCCATATACTATATATTGTGTTTTTGCGGCTGGACTTTAATTGTTTTTTTAAATGAGCCTGGAACCCGTGGATTACCCAAAAACAATCTAAAATAACCGGGTTATCTCCCCAGTTTATATCAAGTGCTCTTCTTATTATTAACCTCGAGCACTGTCTCTAAGCACCCGATTTTTCGAATTATTTTAACCTTAGACAGTAAGAGAAGCCCTTGATTTACGCTTCACTAATACAACATATAGACAAGCTATAAATCACCAACACAAGATAATGCGGTTATAGGGTGAATGCAAGTGATTTCTTTGTGTGTTTATTGTGGGCAAATTGTGAATAGCTTGTTGTTGTAATTGGAAAAATCGAATTAACGGAGTGCAGATCGGGGTGCAGGGATTGTTGCTCAAAATCTATTCGGAAATCGCTTAAAAATTGCCCAGATAGGAGGCTGGGAAAGCAGCAACGGCCAGCAACAGGCAAACCACAATATCTTGTGGTTTGCCAGCGGTTCAAAATTGTCGAGAAATCAGTGAGAAATCAGTGAGAAATCACCACATCTGTCAGTGTGCCAGCAATGCTTCCAGCAAGGCCTTCTGCGAATGCATGCGATTCTCCGCCTCGTCCCAGACCACACTGTCGGGGGCGTCAAGCACCTCAGCACTAACTTCTTCGCCGCGATGGGCGGGCAGACAGTGCATGAATAGTGCATCACTGCTGGCCAAAGCCATCAAATCGGGCGTGACTTCATAGTCGGCGAAAGCTTGCTGGCGTTTCAGTTGTTCTGTTTCCTGGCCCATGGAGGCCCACACATCTGTTACTACCAGGTCTACATCTTTAATGGCCTGCCTTGGATCATGCAGCACCGAGACTCGCTCGCTACCGGCTGAGATGAGCTCCGCTTTGGGTTCGAATTCGGGAGGGCAAGCGATGAGTAGCTCGAAATCGAAGACTGTGGCAGCGTTGATATAGGATTGGCACATGTTATTGCCGTCTCCAACCCAGGCTACCCGGCGTCCGCTAATCGCACCTCGGTGTTCAATGAATGTTTGCATATCCGCCAGTAATTGACAGGGGTGAAAATCGTCGCTGAGAGCATTGATGATCGGCACCTGCGAGTGTGCTGCAAACCGCTCAAGCTTGGCATGTTCGAAAGTGCGGATGGCCAGGCAATCAAGCATGTGTGACAATACGCGGGCCGTATCTCCAATAGGCTCTCCACGACCCAGCTGAGAGTCAGTAGTGGAGAGGAATAGCGAGGCACCCTGCATCTGTGTCATGGCGACTTCGAAGGCAACCCGGGTCCGTGTTGAAGATTTTTCGAAGATCAGGCCGAGGGTCTTATGCGCCTGGCTGCCAGCCAGTGAGGGATCCCGTTTCAATTCGATGGCCCGTTCAACGATGCCCAGTACGTCTGTACGCGGCAGGTCCAACAGGGTTAAGAAATGCTGCACACTCATAGTCGTTGGTTACCTTGCAGAAAGCAAAAAGGGCAGCTCACGCTACCCAATAAAGGGGGCCATTTTAGCCAGTTCTGTATCACGGAGCAATGGTGGATGAAGGGCGCGGCCGCTCTAATTGTCTTTGCTGGCACCTTTCGCTAGGCTCTGTGGCGTAATGAGTGGACTGCAAGCCATGAAACAGATGAATGCCATAGAACTGAAGTTGTTTTCCAGCCGGGTGTCCGCCATCTGTGAGGAGATGGGCGTGGTATTGAGGCGTGCGGCGTTCTCGCCCAACATCAAGGATCGTCTGGACTTCTCCTGTGCCCTGTTCGGCGCCGATGGCGAGTTGTTCGCCCAGGCCGATCATATGCCGGTGCACCTGGGAAGCATGGCGTTCGCGATGGGATCGGTGGTTAAGGACAGGGATTGGCTGCCCGATGACATGTTGGTCCTCAATGATCCGTTCCTGGGTGGCACCCATCTTCCCGACGTAACCCTGATCGCACCGGTTTTTACAGCTGATGATGGCGAGTTAGTCGGCTTCGTGGCTAACCGAGCGCATCATGCCAATATCGGTTGTGACACACCGGGCTCGATGCCGGTATCAAAGAGTCTGGAGGAAGAGGGCATCATCATTCCACCGACCTGGTTACTGCGGCGGGGGGAGCTACAGCCCGGCACAGATCACCTGCCGGGTGTCGTTGGCGGCGAACTGCATGGCGACTTTGCCGCCCAGGCAGGTGCTGTCCAGATCGGTGTACTGCGTCTTAAGCAGCTCATTGCGCGAATGGGCCAGCGGTATTATGTACAGGGTATGAAGCAACTCAACGACTATGCCGAACGCATCGCCGCGCACACCATAGCGACGCTGCAGTCCGGCCACTACTGCTTCGAGGACTTCCTGGATGATGATGGCTGTGGTACCCGCGATATCAAACTTAAGCTAAAGCTGAGCATCACGGCAGAGGCGGTAGAGCTGGATTTGACGGAGTCAGCTGGCATGGTTACGGGCAATCTGAATTGCCCGGAGTCGGTAGTTGCAGCCGCAGCTTATTACTGTTTCCGCTGTTTGATGCCCGATGAAGCGCCGGCTTGTGAAGGGCTGTTCAGGCGTATCCGTATCAGCACCCGCGCCGGATCCATAGTAAATGCCCGGCGACCCGCGGCAGTGGCTGCGGGCAACGTAGAGACTTCGACCCGCCTGGTAGATCTGGTGTTTGGAGCTCTCGCAAAAGCCTTACCAGAACGAATTCCTGCCGCCAGTCAGGGCACTATGAATAATGTCGCCATAGGCTACATCGATCTCAATGCAGGAACGCGATGGGATTATTACGAAACCGTGGCTGGTGGGCTCGGTGCCGGGCCACATTATGCCGGCCTGGATTCGGTGCACAGCCATATAACCAACACCCTCAATACGCCGGTGGAGAGTCTGGAGATGCACTACCCTCTGCGCGTGCGCCGCTATGCTATCCGGCACAACAGCGGAGGTGACGGCAGGCATCGGGGTGGTAACGGCATCGTTCGTGAATATGAATTTCTGCAAGTCGCCCAACTCAGCCTGCTGAGTGAGCGTCGTCGCTTCGCACCCTGGGGCTTACAGGGAGGCAGTAACGGAGCGCGGGGCCAGAACTTGCTGAACGGGAAAGAGCTGCCAGGTAAGTGTACGCTGGATGTGGCAGTAGGCGATCGACTGACTGTCAGCACACCCGGTGGCGGTGGCTGGGGTTTGCCTGATGGTGATTCTTATTAATCCGGGCCTCTGTAAAATCTGTGGGCTTGGAATACACTTCACGCTAACTAGCTGACAAGCCCCAAGGCATCGGTGTAAACTTGCTCTCCCTGTAATATTGAACTGAGAAAATCGAGGCTGCTGGGCATGAGTGAAGAAGGCACAACCGAACAAACTATTAAAGACCAGATTGAAAGCAACAGTATCCTGCTGTATATGAAAGGCAATCCTGAGCAGCCCATGTGTGGATTTTCGGCTCAGACCACTCAGGTATTGATGGCCTGCGGTAAGCGTTTTGCCTATGTCGATATTCTCGGTAATCCAGAGATTCGTGCCACCCTGCCCAAGGTCTCCAATTGGCCAACATTTCCACAATTGTATATCAATGGAGAATTTGTCGGGGGCTGTGACATCGTCACCGAGATGTATGAGAAAGGCGAATTGCAACCCATGGTTGAAGCTGCCGGGGGCGAATCTGAGAATCCAGAGAGTGAAGTCGAGGGCTAATTCATTTGGTTAAAAGTGCCAGGTGTCTTTCTAAAAATATTGGCATGAGAATTTTCAGCGCAGTATGGGCCAGCCACCCAGCTCCTTCCATCGATTGACTATGCAACAGAAAAGCTCCGCTGTTTTTTCGGCATCATATCTCGCCGAATGAGCTTCGCTGTCATCGAATTCAATTCTGGCAACCTCACAAGCCCGCGATAATACGGTTTGACCATAAGCCAATCCGCTCAGACTGGCCGTATCGAATGATGAAAAGGGATGAAACGGATTGCGTTTTAAGTTATGCCGTTCGCTGGCGGCTTTGACAAATCCATGATCGAAGTGAGCGTTGTGGCCCACCAGTATAGCCCGTTTGCATTCGTGATTTTTCATGGCGTCTCGCACAAGTTTGAACATCGCTTGAAAGACTTCTTTCTCTGCGCGAGCGATGCGTAATGGGTGGTAGGGATCGATGCCAGTGAATTTAAGGGCAGCCTCCTCGATGTTGGCGCCTTCGAAGGGGATTACGCGGTGGAAATAAGACTGCTCGATAGCCAGGGAGCCTGTCTCATCCATCGCCAGGATGACCGCAGCTACCTCGAGGATGGCATCGGTGTTGGAATTGAAGCCACCGGTTTCCACATCGATGACTACCGGTAAATAGGTTCGAAATCGATTCGCCAGGAGAGATGCGTTGTCGCTATCAGTCATCTACGCATCCCTGCCACTTTAAAATTGGGGTTCGAGTTGCCAGGCAATCGTGTCACCGGCTCTAATTGGAACCACTACATCACCTGCCAGCTTATATTCAGACGGCATATGCCAATCCTTACGTAGCAGTGTGATTGAGGACTGATTGCGTGGTAGTCCATAAAAATCGGCGCCGTAGAAGCTGGCAAAGGCTTCGAGCTTGTCCAGAGCTGCATGGCTGTCGAATACTTCAGCGTAAAGTTCGATTGCAGCGGGCGCAGAATAGATTCCAGCGCAACCACATTCAGTCTCTTTGGTAGCCTTGCCGTGTGGGGCCGAGTCCGTACCGAGAAAAAAACTGGCGTTTCCACTAATGGCAGCTTCGATTAAGACCTGCTGATGGCTACTTCTTTTTAATACGGGAAGACAATAAAAGTGCGGCCTGACCCCTCCCGCCAGCAGATCATTCCTGTTATAGAGCAGGTGGTGTGCCGTAATAGTCGCCGCTACGTTAGCGGGTTGTTGTTGGATGAAATCCACGGCATAACTGGTGGTGATGTGCTCGAGAACCAGCTTCAAAGTGGGGTAGCGGCTTATCAGCGGCTCCAGGATAGTCTGGATAAACTGCCGTTCTCTATCGAATATGTCGATACCAGGATCGGTGACTTCGCCATGCACTAGCAGTGGCATGTCGTGCTCTATCATGCGCTCAAGGACCGGGTAGACCTTGCTGATTTCCGTCACGCCGCTGTCGGAATTGGTAGTGGCGCCTGCTGGGTAATATTTAACCGCGACCACGCACTCTGATTCTTGGGCTTTGTCGATTTCCTGGGTTGATAATGAGTCGGTGAGATACAGCGTCATCAGTGGCTGGAATTGATTTGACTGCGGAACGTAGCTCAGTATCCTGTCCCGGTAGTCGAGAGCGGCGTCAACAGTGGTAATCGGGGATTTCAGGTTCGGCATGACGATCGCACGGCCGAAGGATCGGGCGCTATGGGGTACTGTGGTGTGCAGGGCCTCGTCGTCACGCAAATGCAAATGCCAGTCATCTGGGAGGGTGAGGCTTAGAGAATCAGAATTCATTGCTGCTGTGCTTTAGCTGAGAACCGCAGTATTGTAGCCGATTACGGAAACCAGCTGAAATAAAGCCCGATCTTGCCCCTGGCTGATCCTCGCGCTTGTTTCAGCAGTCCGCGGACGAATGACTGCGCCCTATTGTGTGCTGCTCGGGTGATGATGCTAGAATACGCGTCTTTTTTTTCCGGATCACAAAGGCCAGCTCCGATGGCTTGCTCTAAACAGATCCGATGGTTCAGCATCCGGGCGTTCCGCTATCGGCTAGAGGAAGGCTCCACGTTGCGGGAGTAAAACATGAGTGGGATCGACAAGGTAGTACTGGCGTATTCGGGTGGTCTCGATACCTCCGTTATCGCCAAATGGCTACAGCAGACCTACGGCTGTGAGGTCGTCACGTTTACTGCCGATATCGGCCAGGGTGAAGAGCTTGAGCCAGCCCGCGCCAAGGCAGAAGCCATGGGCATTGAGGAGATCTACATCGAAGATCTTCGGGAAGAGTTCGTGCGCGATTTTGTTAATCCCATGTTTCGTGCCAATGCCCTTTATGAGGGTGAGTACCTGTTGGGTACCTCCATAGCCCGGCC
>DMJN01000026.1 GCA_003451715.1 Gammaproteobacteria bacterium
TCCATTTGTTTGACGACGGACACTGGGTAAGAGCTATTCACAGGCAGTAGTTGTAAATTCCGTTGCGGAAGACGCCGAGCACAATGGTGAGAACCGCCCCAAGATTATTGTCGATGGCGATTCCAATATTTACATCTCATGGACCCTAAAAACCTCCCCCAGATTCACCGGTGAGATCAAGTTCAGCCGTTCTACCGATGGCGGCAAGACCTTTGAGACTCCTAGAATCATCAACGACGATAATTTGTTTACCGGGCACCGTTTCGAAAGCCTGTTCCAGACTGAATCGGGTTTGCTTTATCTAAGCTGGGTCGATAAGAGAGACCTGGAAGCACACATCGAGCGAGAGGAAGACTATTCCGGTGCCGCCATTTATTATGCGGTATCGACAGACCAGGGTGCCACATTCTCCGCCAACTATCGCGTGGCAGACAACAGCTGTGAATGTTGTCGCATCGCTATCTCACCACGCGGTCCAGATAATATTGCCATCCTTTGGCGGCAAATTTTCTGCGTGACGACCAGAGATCATGCCATCGCAGTACTGACACCCGACGGCCAAATGATGGAGATGGGCAGAGCCAGTTACGATGAATGGCAAATCAATGCCTGCCCTCATCACGGACCATCCATGGTGCAATCCTCAATATCTGGTGACTACCACATGAGCTGGTTCACTAATGGCGACTTGCATCAGGGTATTTACTACGGGCGTTATTCTGTCGATACAGCAAGTTCTACAGATGTCTACCAGGTTGATAGCAGTGCCGGCGCCGGGCATCCTTACCTCGCTGAGCTGGATGAACAGCTCTACCTGGTGTGGAAAAGCTTCGACGGTCAGCAATCGTTATTGCAGTTAATTACCAGCACAGATGACGGCAGCAGCTGGTCTGATCCAGTTACGCTCTCCACAACCGGTCAGGCATCAGACCACCCCATGATTGTAACGACGCCCTCTGGCATTTTTCTGAGCTGGCACACCGAAGAATACGGTTATGTGTTTCAGGAGATTACCGACAGCAGTATAAACCTGAGTGATAACAGGGCTGATTGATATGGCTCATTGTCGAACAAAGCTTGCCCGTGCTCTGGCGCTCAGCCTGGCCGTGGGTCTGTGGGCAAATTCCTATGCAGACCACTTTAAGGCCTTCACTACCGACTCTTTCGAGGCGATAAAGTCCGAGTTTGCCGGCAGGGAGTTTCTGATGGGGCTCTGGTCATCCGATTGCCTGCCCTGTTTTGTGGAATTGGAGATGATGGGGAGCTTACTACAACTCAATCCGGACCTGCCCTTCGTATTGATCTCTACGGATTCGATCGAGCAGCGGGAATTTGCAGAGGAATTTCTGGAAGATTTTCAACTATCGGAGATCGAATCCTGGATGTTCGCGGACAGTTTCGTTGAGCGACTCCGCTACAGCATCGATCCCAATTGGTATGGCGAATTACCGCGCAGCTATTTCTTCGATGCCAACCACGAAATGAGCGCTCATAGCGGGATCATGAGTCAGGAATTGCTCACCGAATGGTTCAGTGAGCCTGTTAGATTCGAATAGTGTTAGCCCTTCACAGGCCTATTACCAACCGTAGGCCATGGCTAACAGTTCATAGGTTGACTGGATTTGCGCAGCCCAATACACCACGAAAAACACCACTATCGTAACACCCACTGCCGTGGCGGCCGTTTGCAGGTCGGCCAAGTCTGAATCTTTTTTTGTCTCGTCGTTCATTAATAACCTCCTGATTAGCTTCCAGCGAATCCAATCCAGCGCCCGGTTGCCGCTACCGTAATCCACACAAGCAGGGAGGCAACTGCTACCAGTTTGACTACCCAGGGCTTGATCTCATCCAGATCTCGATTCAACAAGGGTCGTTTGATAAAGAATACGAACAGGATTCCTGTCATCAGCGCCAGCATCTTGTACCAGAACACGGGTAGCCAATAGATTTTTCCGGCAACCCCGCAAGCCATGAATATGCCGGTGCTCAGTACCACGATTAGACCGACCACGAATACCTTATGGGCTTTGTCCAGTACATCCTGTGCAGGAACATCCGGGAATGACCAGCCCAGCAAACGGAAATCGGCTACGAATACGGCACCACCGAGCAGTGCCATAGCCAGCAGGTGGAATGCTTCCACCACTGCAAAAGCTGCACCCCAGGTCTTACCGATGACACCGAACCAGGTGGTTTCCATCCAAAGAAAGAATTCATACAGGTCTACCCAGACTACGCGCCGTGCACTCGAAAAGGCAAACACCAGAACAATCAGCACAAGGGCGACGCTGGTAATCGTGCGTCGATAGGAACCCCATGTCAGTGCGGGTGATGTCGACATTGCAGTTGATGTTGACATTTTGTCTCCTTAATCTTCTCTTCTACAAGCAACAGTGTCAGGCGTTCAACAAACCGCCTCACCAGTGACTCGATTTCTAAAATAAAGTTTGTCCGTCGATACAACCCGACAGGAATTGTGATAGACCGGGCTCGGTGTATTCACAATCGAACCAGTCGTACGCGATAAAGCGCCCGCAGATGACAATCGCCATCCAGAACAGCAGCGACAGACTCGCCCCGATGCGTATAATTTTTGGCGCCTTGATATCCGTTGCCCAGCTTCCGCTTGCATTTATCATGTTCTTATGGAACAGGAAGGCATTAATGGCCGCTGCTATGAGCAAGAAGAACTTTACCCGAAACCAGACGCTCTGCGTGCTACGCACCGGTACTGCATAGAACAACCACAGCCCGGTAAACACCATGACGCTGAATCCGATCAGCATGGGTATATTGAGTCGATTGGCAAAGGAGTTGGCAGGGATATTGGGAAAGGCCAGTCCCATCATGCGCAAATCTATGAGGAACAGCATACCCAGACATAACATCAGGGTCAGAACATGAGTGGACTCGACCCAGTTGTACATGTAGTAAGACTCATGCAGCATTGTGCTTAACTCATGAGAATCTAACCACACAGCAAAATTGTAAAGGAGTTCATTCACTCTTTCAGACCTCCAGCTTTTATGAATAATTATTATTAGCTTTGATCTGCAGACAAATGTACTGCCGTGCCGGTACCGAGCTCGTGTCGAACTCTGAATGGCTACTTGGGATTTAAACTAGAGCTTCTCAAGGCTAAGATGCGAAGGATAATCAATCTTTATGGGCTATGGCAATAGGTGATACCAATAAGTTGACAACTTAATGAGTGTATTTACCCGATTCTGGTGATTTTGGTGAGTTAAGTTGTTAGTGTCCCCCACAGGACATAGCCGAAGATGATGTTGACACTTTACCAAATTGACGCATTTGCCGAGCAGGCATTCGAAGGAAATCCGGCCGCTGTCATACCACTGCAGGATTGGCTGCCGGATGCCACCATGCAGGCGATTGCCGAAGAAAATAATCTCGCCGAAACCGCGTTTTTTGTGCCCCGCGGTGCGGATTATCATATTCGCTGGTTCACTCCCGCCGCCGAAGTCAAACTCTGCGGTCATGCCACACTGGCATCCGCGTTCGTGCTGTTCAACATGCTCGGTTTCGAGGGCGAGAGCATAGACTTCGGTTCCTTATCGGGGTTCCTCTCAGTCACAAGATCCGGTGAGCTGCTGACACTGAATTTTCCGTCGCAGAATCCATCGCCCTGTGATGCCCCTGAGGCCCTGGTCATGGGACTGGGTAAGACTCCCCTGGAATGTCTAGGTAAGGAAGACTATGTCGCGGTGTTCGCCAGTGAACAGGACATACTGGACATCGAGCCAGATCATTCTTTACTCGCGAAACTGGATCTGCGCGGTATCATCGTCACCGCTCCAGGCACGGAATTCGACTTCGTCGCCAGGTTTTTCGCACCAGGCTTGGATGTTCCCGAAGACCCGGTAACCGGATCTGCCTACACCCACCTCACGCCTTACTGGTCCGAGCGCCTGGGGAAAACCAGGCTCACTGCCAGGCAGGTTTCGGCGCGAGGCGGCAATTTGATTTGTGAGTTAGCGGGCGATCGGGTGCTTATCTCCGGCTCGGCTGTGAAATACATGGAAGGTGTTATCGAAATAGACGCTTGATAAAATCATGGGATATGCTTTGTTGTTCCCCATCCACTGAAAGTTCAGGGGTTTGCCAGCGTTATGCAGAAGTTTGGAATCGGCCAGAGCGCAGCACGCTTTGAAGATCGGCGCTTACTCTCCGGTCAAGGCAGCTATATCGAAGACCTGGACCTTGATGGCCAGGTGCACGCCATCTTTCTACGCTCACCCCACGCCCATGCCACCATCAGGGAGTTGGATACGGTGGCAGCCCGCTCGCTGCCAGGTGTGCTGGCAATTTACACCGTAGACGATCTCAAGGCAGACAATATTGGCGATGTACCCTGTGCCGCACCGGCCATGAACAAAGATGGCACACCCTGCGTCATGCCGCCGCGCCCTGCCCTGGCACAGGGAACGGTACGTTACGTGGGAGACACCGTTGCCATGGTGGTGGCCGAAACCCGGGAACAGGCCAGGGATGCCGCCGAGCAGATCTGGGTCGACTACCAAGTACTGGATGCGGTGGTGGAAACCGATGGCGCCATGCATGACGATACGGTGCAAATCTGGGAGCAGGCCGAGAACAATCGTTGTTTCGACTGGGAAGCCGGCGATGCCGCCGCCACCGACCAGGCATTTTCCGATGCTGCCCGGGTGGTGGAGTTGGATCTGGTCAATAACCGGGTGGTTCCCACTTCCATGGAAACCCGTGGCGCCATCGCCACTACCGAAGCGGATACCGGACGCCTGGTGTTGCATGTTTCCTGTCAGGGCGTGCACATCATGCGGCGCTTGCTCGCTACCGCCATATTCAACTGTGCCGAAGAGGACATCCACGTACTGTGCAAAGACGTGGGCGGCGGTTTCGGCATGAAGATCTTCCTGTTTCCCGAATACGTCGTTGCCCTGTATGCCGCGCGCAAACTCGGTAGGCCAGTGAAATGGATTTCCGATCGCAGCGAAGCGTTCCTCAGCGACAGCCATGGCCGCGATCATGTCAGCCATCTGCAGCTGGCGCTGGATGAGGATGCCAGATTCCTCGGATTACGCGTCAACACCATCGCCAATCTCGGCGCCTACCTGTCCAACTTCTCACCCTTTGTCGCCACCGATGCCGGCGTATCCATGCTGGTGGGTTGTTACACCATTCCTACCGCGGCGGTGAATGTACAGGGTGTGTTTACCAATACCGCACCGGTTGATGCCTACCGCGGTGCCGGTCGGCCGGAAGCGATCTATGCCATAGAACGACTGATTGATGCTGCCGCCTACGACCTGGGGCTCACACCCGACGAAATACGTCGCCGTAATTTTATTCCAGCCAGTGCCATGCCCTATGACACGGCGTTGGGCGCAAGCTATGATTCCGGTGAGTTTGAGCAGAACCTGAACCATGCTCTCAAGTTATCCAATTGGGCAGCTTTTGCTGTCCGCCGTGAAACTGCCAAGGCACAGGGCAAGTTGCGCGGCATCGGGCTGGCCAGTTACATCGAGCGCTGCGCCGGTGGAGCACCGGAGCAGGCGCGGCTGGAAGTCGCCGCAGATGGCCACGTCACACTCTATATCGGCACGCTTTCCAACGGTCAGGGTCACGAGACCGCTTTCCGCCAGATACTCTGCGATCGACTCGGCGTGGCCTTCGAAGAAGTAAGCATCGTGCAGGGTGATTCGGATTTGATCGAAACCGGCGGCGGCACCATGGGCTCACGCTCGGTTCCGGTAGGTGGCTCGGCCATCGGCTCGGCCTCGGAAAAGATCATCGAAAAAGCCAGACTGAAAGCCGCAGAAATGCTGGAGAGTGCCGTGAGCGATGTCGAATTTTCGGCAGGTGAGTTCCGCATCGTCGGTACCGACCGGGTACAGAGTTTCATCAGTGTTGCCGAAGCCACAGCCCCGCCGGACGGCGGAGCCAGCTTCGATGAAAAAGACAGCTTCGCGCCGGACGCGGCTACCTATCCCAATGGCACCCACGTATGCGAGCTGGAGATCGATGCGGCAACCGGCAGCATCGAACTGGTGGATTACACGGTGGTGGACGATTTCGGTAAGGTCATTAATCCACTGCTACTGCTGGGTCAGGTGCACGGAGGCATCGGTCAGGGACTGGGCCAGGCGCTGCTGGAGTGCTGTCAGTACGAATCCGAAACAGGACAACTGCTGTCTGCCAGTTTCATGGACTACACCATGCCGCGGGCCGACGATCTGCCGTCGATCCGCTTTGCCCGCAATGAAGTGCCCTGCACCACCAATCCCCTGGGCATTAAAGGGGCTGGTGAAGCCGGAGCCATCGGCGCGCCACCGGCAATTATTAACGCGATAGTAAACGCCCTGTCAGACTATAACGTCCGTCATGTGGACATGCCGGTTACGCCTCACAAATTGTGGCAGTTGATGCAGGCCTAGCCTCGTCGTCGGGCGGGCGGTGGGAACTTGAGCCAGGCATACAGCACCGCCAACCCAAAAACAGTATAGGCGCTACCGAATACCCATAGAGGAAGATCGTAGTAGAGCAATTGCTGAATCCAATGCTGAATAAAACTCTCCTGGTAGTTTGCCAGACCTGCCTGCTCTCTCAGCCACATCTCCAGAGTGGTCAGCGGGCATAAAACTCCCAACCAGGCCTGTAATACCACGATGCCTATGGCGATAAGGTGGGCAACTCGAAACCACCAGTTTCTGATCCAGATCCAGTTTCTGGCACCCCCAACAAGAATAACCAGGAGACTGAAGACAATAAAGACAACAATCAGGGCGTGAACTGTAAGGACTGCATCCGCCAGAGGTTGGTAATAGACTTTCATCGATCTATAGTCGATTGTCTCCCACCGGAGCAATCCGCATTTCCACTATCCCTGGCAGTCGGGTGTGAAGAAGCGAACCTGGCGGCAAGCTTCAAAAGGGAAAATCCTTAGTACTATTTCTTCTTGGCCGTGAACGTGCCGGTCAACAAGCCGCCTGCAATGTCCAGCGTACCCGACCAGACACCTTCTGCATCCACTGTGCCTTTGTAACTGACCGGGGCCGACTGACCCTGCAAATCCGCATCGAACGAGATTGTGACGTTGTTTCCATCCACCTCACCGGTAATATCATTCTCACCGAGGGTGTCGGACGAATAGTGTCCAGTGAGTTTCATACCCTCCTGGACCAGCGTGAGTTCAGGCGTGGTTATGCCCTGATCACTCGATACTTCCAAGGTCCATGAACCGGCCATGTTTGTCTGTGCGCTGGATGGGGCGACGACGGCGAACATGATTGCAATCACTGTAATCAGTGAACCTGCGAACCGTATATTGTTGAGTCTCATCTGTGTCTCCTGTGCTTAACTGATTGGCTTAGTGCCTACTGGCAGAGTAATAGCTATCTCCATACAAGTCCACGCCGTTAAGACAGAGACTGACCAGTTTCTCCTATTTTGTAATTCTATCCGTCCGTTTTCGGTTGCGGAGTAATCGACCTCAAATAGTGCTTTTAATAAGGAGTGCCACTGCGGCATCTCCTTGATTTGATTGTATGGCGTCAATTGGTCATTCGCGTAAACCGAATCCTGATCATATGCCATCTATTTCCTATGCGTGATCAGCGACTAAGTTCAATGCAATGTCGTACTCTATAAAAGCCTTCGCAGCGACAATGACCTGATTGAAGCCTCCCGTGGAGTCTAGAGCCCTCTCAAGTATTCCATCGCTGCTTCCAGTAAAGCCAGTCTCCTCAATAGTCAAAACCGTATCGCCAAGCTTCGTTTCCTCAAATATCCACGTTACTTGTGTATGTTCGTCACCATTCTCCCACTCAACCACCAATTTGTTAGGGAAGTTGAGCTCCTTTACAAATATGTCGAATGAAGTTGCATCCGCACCATTACCGATGAACCAGGTAACTGACTCGCCCTCCACTAAGCCATTATCTTTTCGAGTAAACCAAAACTTACTCATCGCACTAGCATCTACAAACGCGGTGAACACATCCGACGGGGTTCTGCGTATTAGTATTTTTGCCTTAGCAGTAAGAGCTTCAATATTCATTATTTTTGTTCTCTCTTTTTGCAGACATTAAGTCACAAAAATGGCTGTTTTAGTGTGTAAGCTGGTACTCAATGTGCGATCTTTCGATGACACATAACGCTTTTAACAAAAAGAGTGTGATCTTGTACCACTTTCGTGGATATTTGGTTCGATGTAAATCTCACCCTACGGCTGCTTGCGGCCAGGAGCAGACCTTAAAATTATTGTATTTTTACTCTGACCCCAATTATTCAGATCAATCTATCGGCTCTAGCCGAACAATTTCAGTCGGATCGCCAGCCCTGTCAGAAATGGCTATATAGATATAACCGTCCGGCCCCTGACGTACATCGCGAAGGCGGCCCATGCCATGGGCCAGGGTTTCTTCAACTATTACTTCCCGGTAATCATCACTCATGTGAAGTCGCGCCAGCTGCTCTCCGGCTAAGGCACCGGAAATGATACTACCGTGCCACATGGGGAACTTGTCTCCGGTGTAGACCATAAGGCCGGAAGCGGCAATTGAAGGCACCCAGAAGTGGGCCGGTCTCTCCATGCCGGTCAGACTCTGGCGGGCATGGATAGGTGAGCTTGACACATAGTTCACACCGTAACCAACAACGGGCCAGCCATAATTGAGCCCGGGCTGGATCCGATTAAGCTCGTCTCCACCCTGGGGGCCGTGCTCTGTCATCCATAGATCACCAGTTTCCGGGTGTATCGCTAAGCCCTGGGGGCTGCGGTGGCCATAACTCCAGATTTCTGGAAGCGCATCGTCACGACCGACGAAAGGGTTGTCATCGGGGCACGCTGCCATCATCGTGCAGACGCACAATGACCCCATGGTGATTGCTCAAATCCTGTGCTGGATGAGCGGTGAGATCACCGGTAGAAGGCACCATGCGGTCTCCGGCAGTGAGAAAAAGATAACCGTCATCGTCGATGACTATTTTACCGCCATAGTGGCTCCTGCCGACTGCTTGAGCAGCAAAGATTTCCACCACATTAGTCAGCCGGTCGTTCTCCAGTCGTCCGCGAACTATCGCAGTGGTTGAGCCGTCCCCTACAGGCTTTGAAAAACTCAGGTAAATCCATTGGTTCTCGTTGAAATCCGGGTGAGGCAGGACATCGAATAGCCCGCCCTGGCCTTCGTAAAATACCTCCGGCGTACCGGGAATAGCTTCCGGCAACAGTTGACCGTCTCGAAAGATTCTCAAGCGACCGGGTTTTTCCGTAATCAACATGTCCCCGTTGGGCAGCCACGCCATTGACCAGGGATGTACCATGCCCTCAGTAACCGTCACAACCCGATAGTCATGGTGGGCCGCGTAGTAAATATCGGATTGCGAAACGGCCGCTGTCGCCGCAGTCACGAGCAAGCAGTAAATCGCAAGCTTCAACAAAAAACGAAACATAGTATTCTCCTTCTTAATGCCAATACAGTATTGTGATGCTGCTAGTTGCCCAGCTTAGAAAAGTACGTAACCTGGCACGAGCCCAGCAGAGTACCAGAAAATGGCAATAAAACTCACGCAGATCCATTTTTTGACTTAAACCCATAGCACACCTTGATTTCGCCCTTCCATGCGGCAGTAGCATTAGAAATACAAATCTCTAATTGCCCGCTTCGAGTCGTTAGCGGTCATTTCGGGATATTTGTAGAATCGGTCAGTATTTCGAGGATTTCATTTGTGGAAAGGTCCGCTTGCGGCCAGCAGCAGTCGTTCATTGTGGATCAGCTGGCACCAATCGATTGAGTTCCTCAAACCAATTCTCAACAATCACAAAATCCAGGCGGCTGAGATTCGTATCCGAGTCCTGTTGACCCACTTCTCTCAGAATGAGAAACCGCTGCCCATCGTTTGCAATATCGTAGCTGGGAGATCTTCCTATATTATGATGTACGCTCTGGGCTATGATGCCAGCTGGTTCTGTGACGAAGGGTGAGGTGCTCACTACACGAGCAACCATCAGGTGACCATTGGGGTTGTCGACCACTGCTGGACACCAGACGACGCCCGCTGTCACCGCCTGCTTCAAAGGGTATGACAGAGATGCCGACATTTCCCCCGCCTTCTCTGTATGCAAGTGCTAGCCATTGTTGGTCAGGTAAAACAGATGCCTCGTAAATATCCGCTGCCGGTACCCTCGTGCCAAAAATTTGCTCGCCGCTGAGGGTAACAGAGCTCACTTCGTTGTTTACGATCCCGCGACCGTTAATATAGATTAATTCCTGATTGTTCGATGTTGTAAACATCGGAATTACCCAGTTCGGTGATAGAAAGATGCTCCTGGGCTCCTCCGTTCCATCCAGCCGGACTTGCCACATACCCCGTGTATCAGGCGCTCCTCGCATAAAATACAGGTACTCCCCATTGTCTGACCAAGCGGAGGAAACCACATCGCTCATAAACGTTAATCGTGACTCAACCTGGGTTTCCATATCCCAGACCCACAAGTCCGAATTAAACTGAGCGCATTTGACTAGGGCCAGATACCGCTCATCCGGTGAAATTCTGGGATTGCCGTATATGGCTGGTTCCATAGGTAAGGAAACTTCCTGCCCATTCCTGTCAACCCAGGTGGGTATAAGTAGTGGCCGGTCCGGCTGTATAGTTCTGGGCAGATAGACCAGTGTTCCAGAATCGGAGACTGCAAATATGCTACGCGCATAATTACCTGCAGCCCACACATTCGGCACCACCAAAACAGGATCACCACTGACCGACTGTGAACCTTGGTCAAACGGTACTGCCCATAGACCACGCTGCCGTGTGAACACCAAGTGTCCGGTTGGCAGAAGCCTGGCATCGAATGCATTTTCAATCAAAATCTTGCGAACCCCTGACTCAAGATCAAATAGTTCGATATGATTTTCGAATACGAATGCACTACCGCTGTAGACTGTATAGATGATCGCGGAAGTTCCAGCCACTGGCTTTGGCCAGCGCAAGTGCCGGCCGTCTCCTTCCATTAGCACGCCGGTTGAGTTGTTGGTTATCGAAAGTGTGCGTATGCTTTGATCCGGTGCGACATAGACAACAGTGTTATCGTCCAGCCAACTGTAGCCACCCATAAAGTCAACCGATTGGTAGCCGACTCGTGTCAGATTTCTAACTGATCCTCCTTCCACTGGAATGACCGCAAGTCCCTGAGGTTCTTTGAGAAACAGTGTCAGTTCTCCATTGGGCGAAATGACCGGCGTAGTCAGGAAAACTTCTTTTTCGTCAGTTTCGAACAGAATTCGAGAATCAAGTTCGCCGAGATGGCGGTAACTGAGAATCTGGTTTTCATTTTGGCTCGAGACTATTACTGCCCTGCCATCGGGTGTGATATCGATGCCGGTGTTGAGAGGGGAGTAAAACTCGGAACTGCTTAGCCCCATAATCAGATTTCTCCGGGTGACTTCGACAGTAGATAAGGTGGGCTCCCTGTCTACCGGCGACAAACTTGTTTGTTCGCCAGTCAGTATCCGATCAGTGATCTGGAATCCCGCCACCAGTAGCACCAAGCCAAGAATGGCATAGATGAGTTTTCGGTCGGTCGATTGGACAGTGGTTTGTAATGGTTGCGCTACCGCATCTGCCTTGATTCCCTCAGGAGTCATTTCTAATGCCCACGCTAATACCAGTGCCAAGGGAAAGCCCAGAATGAGGAAGAGGACGAGAGTTTGATTCACCCACTGCGGCGCATCGAATGTGGGCAAGATTTCACCAGCAACCTGGATTATCAACCAGGCCACAATGGCGTAGACCGCAGCTACGCGAAATACTTTACGACGTTTAAACTCTTGAAACAGATTACCCATGGTGGGGTTCCTGTTCTTATTATTGACGATCCAGAATTCGACCCATTATTTGAACAAAGAATCTAGTAAAAATATTGATATAGCTCATTAATCACCATTTTGGGGGGTGAATTTGAGCCGTTTTGAAGGAAACCCCCACCGTCTGCTTGGGGTCGACAGCGGTCATTTGTGGTATTTATAGAATCGGTCAGTAATTCGAAAGTTTCAACTCTGCAACTGTCCGCTTCCAGCGAAGAGCGGACATGCGAAGGGTGCGTAGTGACCCAATATGGTGCACCTTGACGTTTCTGCGGAAACGTTCCCGCGGGAACGTTTTTCTCGGTGAATCTAGTCTTTATGCCTGTCCACCCCGAGTCCAGAATGGTAGCTTCCAGCCAGAAGCGGGCGCTTGACCCTCCTTTGACAGACAGCTACGGAGCTAAAGGCGCCCAGCCAGGAAGCGCAATAACAATCCTTCGATAGTCGCCCCGAGCCCGGGTACCAACAGAACAATAAGCACGACGGCGACTAAGACACCACCGGCAATCAAGTATGTTCGTTTCATCTTGAACCTCCGGTCATGTTGGGTGGAGCCATCTCGAAGAGCCACAATTCCTCTGCTTCTACTTCAGCAGGAGTCATTACCACTCCATATTTGCGGGTGAACGCCGCGGTGACACCCTCCACTACGGCACCTGTCTTGATGCGCACGAGTTCACGCTCGTACCTCTTACCATCGATACGCATGATAGCCCGACCATCTCGTTCCGCTTGGGCCGGCCATCTCTTCCAAAAGCGCTCCCTGAGGCCGCCCATGTAGTTGGAATTGAGATAGAGTTTACCTTCGTGCTCTACGATCCAGAGCGTTCTGGAGCGGGGAGGATTGAGGAGCTGCAATTCGAAGACCCTGACACCTCGTACGAAGCTCCAGTCCGGTTCTGGACCGGTCACCAATTCACCGGCAACCAGCGGGCCACCACTGAATATTACAGAGGGTCCATCGGAATAACGCGCCGAGACCGCCAGGGCACCGAGTGCGAAAACCGGGATGAGAACCAGGATTCCGATTACCAGCAATAAGCTATGTACGATGGTTTTACGGTCGATGTTCATGATCTTAACTCCAAGAGAGTTCCCTGTCTGTTTCTGTTCGACTCGTTAGCAAGTGCCTGCTTTCGTCGGTGTATTCAATTGATCGATGCAGCACTCACAATCTGGCCAATCGATGCTTCGTTGTCAATTAAATTTGCCTGGTAGACCCCCAGCCGCTTTCCTGTAATCGAATAGGCGCCGATATTTTTCCGACATGGACTTCAACCCAGGCAGCGATTATTCTCCCATTACGTTCTCCTTCACTCCGACAAATCTGAGGAGCTATTCCATGAACATTCGACTACTGAGTATTATCTGCTTACTTATCATGACGGTCGCAGGCGTGGCCTGCTCACCCGCTTCTGACCAGGGTGGGGACTCGGCGGCGGTCAGCGCTGCAGAGACTGTAACGACGGCTGCGGCCTATATTCCGCCCATCGTCCCCCCGGAATCCCACGACCTCACTCAGGCCGACATCGAGCGGCTGATGGAGGAGCTCTCGAACTGGGGACGTTGGGGGCCCGATGACCAGCTCGGCGCGGCCAATCTTATTACACCGGAGAAACGGCTGGAGGCGATCGCCACCGTGACCGAGGGCATCACCGTATCGCTGGAGCACACACTGCTGACGGAGGAAGCGGCCGATGTTCCCTCACCCTTCCAGCGTCGGGTGTTGAGTGTTCCCGATGCCACTGTCGAAGCTGCCTTCCGTGGCGGCGTGAGCGACAACTACAACATCAGCTACCACGGCTATTCCCACAGCCATATCGATTCCCTGTGCCACATCTTCTATAAGGGGAAAATGTACAACGGCAAGGATCAAAGCACGGTAACCGAAGCAGGCTGCGCTACTAACTCGATTGCCAACCTGCAGGGTGGCATCGTCACCCGGGGTGTGCTCATCGACATCCCGCGTCTCAAGGGAGTTGATTATCTGGAGCCGGGAACGCCGATCTACCAGGAAGACCTGGAAGCCTTCGAAGAGATGACCGGAGTCGTCGTGCGTCCCGGGGATGCCGTGTTCGTTCGCACGGGTCGCTGGGCTCGTCGCGCCGCGCTCGGGCCGTGGAATGTGGCACAATCGGCAGCCGGCCTGCATGCCTCCAGCATGCCCTGGTTCAAGGC
>DMJN01000027.1 GCA_003451715.1 Gammaproteobacteria bacterium
CAAGGGCTATGCACACTTTACTACACGGCAGAACATTCAATTTAGCTGGCCTGCGCTGGAAGACTCTCCCGATATACTCGCCCACCTGGCGGAGGTCGAGATGCATGCAATTCAGACCAGTGGCAACTGCATCAGAAACACCACCACCGATCAATTTGCCGGAGTCACTGTCGATGAACTGGAAGACAGCCGTCCCTACTGCGAGATCATTCGGCAATGGTCTACCTTTCATCCGGAATTCGCCTATCTTCCGCGTAAATTCAAGATCGCCGTGTGCGGGACTGCAATCGATCGGGTCGCCACCCAGGTGCACGATATCGGGGTGTACCTTGTCGAGGGTCCTGACAACACCACGGGTTTTCGTATACTCGCCGGCGGTGGCTTGGGAAGAACTCCGCTTATCGGCCAGGAAATATTCGACTTCGTCGAAAAACGGTACTTGTTAACCGCGCTGGAAGCTATTTTACGTGTCTATAATCGGATGGGCCGTCGCGATAATAAATACAAGTCTCGGATAAAGATTCTGGTAAAGGAACTCGGCGTGGATGAATTCCAGGCTAAGGTCATGAACGAATGGCATAAGATCAAGGATGGCAGCCTGACTCTGACCGATGCAGAAATTCAGCGCTGTACAGCCTTCTTCACCGACCCCGCTTACCAGGACAAACAGGACTCACCTGAGGAATTAACCGGCCCACTGGCACAGAATGCCCTGTTCCAGAGCTGGCATGATCGCAATGTGCACTCCCATAAGCGAAGGGGCTACGCCATTGTCACCCTTGCACTTAAACAAACCGGTGTCGCCCCCGGCAATGTCAGCGACGCTCAGCTCGACTACATTGCCGACCTGACCGATGCCTACAGTTTTGGAGAAATGCGCGTCACTCATCAACAGAATGTGGTGCTGGCAGATGTTGAACAGGAGAAACTCTACACCCTGTGGCAACAACTGCAGCGTCAATCTCTTGCCAGCAGAAATCTGGGACTGCTCACTGACGTGGTCTGCTGCCCGGGAGGTGATTTCTGCGCATTGGCAAATGCCAAGTCTATTCCAATCGCCGAATCCATCCAGCGTAGTTTTAATGACCATGATGAACTAATGGATATTGGAGAGATTAGTATTAATATTTCGGGCTGCATGAATGCCTGCGGTCATCACCATGTTGGGAATATTGGCATCCTGGGAGTGGACAAGAAGGGCAAGGAGTTTTATCAGGTGTCACTGGGTGGTTCTTCCAGGAACGAAGCGAGTCTCGGCAAAATATTGGGCCCGGCCTTTGCCCAGGAGGAGATACCGTCCGTGATCCAAACCATCGTCTCAGTCTATAAAGCCAACCGCAGCGACGGCGAGAAATTCCTCGACACCTACAAGCGCATCGGCATGGCAGCATTTAAGGAGCGGGTCTATGCCAAAGCTGATTAAGAATGGATCACTACAGAGCGATCACTGGACCGTGCTGAAAGAAGCCAGCGGGCCGGAAGTACTACGCGCCGTGCCCAATAAAAACTTCATAGTGCCGCTGCAATTCTGGCGGGACTACGGGGCAGAGCTGGAAGATTACAGCGGAGAGTTCGCTATCTGGCTGGATAGCCATGAAGATGTGGAAGAGATCAAAGATGCGCTGAGCAATTTTGCCCTCATCGCACTGAACTTTCCGTTATTTTCCGACGGCCGCTCCTACACTAATGCGCGTGAACTGCGTGAAAACCTGCATTACGAGGGAGAGGTTCGAGCCATTGGCGATGTATTGAGAGACCAACTCTTCTATATGCAGCGCTGCGGCTTCGATGCTTTCGCATTGCGTCACGATCAGGATCCCGAATCCTGTGAGAAGGCACTGTCGGATTTCACGACCGGGTATCAGGCAAGCATTGCCGAGCCGGACCCCTTGTTCAGGCGGCGCTAAGGGTTATACTCATTTCATACTCTGCCAGCGATGCCTCGGTAAATGGAGCCTGACTCCCTACTCTTCTCGTTTTTCCTTATTTTCAGCGGTGCGGCTCTGCTCTCCACGCTGGCACTGTTTTTCCGACAGCCGTTGCTGGTCGCCTATATCCTGATCGGTGTAATCCTCGGGCCATTCGGGCTGCAGTTTATTTCCGATCCCACCCTGTTAACTGACATTGCCGAATTTGGGATTATTTTCCTGCTGTTTCTGCTGGGATTGGACATGCAGCCCAGCAAGCTGTTTACCACACTGAGGAAGACCTTCCTCGTCACCCTGGCCAGTTCTATTGTGTTTGTTGTACTGGGCTATGGCACCGGAATGCTGTTCGCCTACTCCCAAACCGAAAGCCTGGTCATCGGCTTCAGTATGATTTTTTCCAGCACGATCATCGGTATAAAACTCTTGCCTACCACCGTGTTGCATCAGAAGCACATGGGTGAACTGATGGTAGGCATCCTATTGCTACAGGATTTCATCGCTATCTTTATACTGGTATTTCTCGATTCAGGAAATATCGAGCAAGCCAGTGCCTTACGTGTGTTGCTGGCTTTCCCTGCCCTGCTCATCCTGGCCTTTCTTTGTACCCGCTATGTGCTGATAAAACTGATTGCTCACTTCGATCACTTCAAGGAATACATTTTCTTATTGGCAATCGGATGGTGTCTGGGATTGTCGGCACTCGCATCGATTATGGGTCTGTCGGCAGAGATCGGTGCATTCGTCGCCGGCGTGTCACTCGCCACCAACCCAATCGCACTGTACATCGCCTATAGCCTGAAGCCGCTACGGGACTTCTTTCTTATTCTATTTTTCTTTTCACTGGGTGCACAATTCAACATAGGCCTGTTAAGCGAGATCCTGGCACCTGCGCTATTACTGGCAGGACTGGCTTTGACAGTCAAACCGGTGATTTTCCACTATCTGTTACGCCGCTTCAGCGAAAGAAATCGACTGGCGTGGGATGCGGGATTAAGGCTGGGGCAGATCAGTGAGTTTTCCTTGCTTATCGCCTTCGTCGCGACACAGTCGGGCATGATCGGTGAGGCCGCCTCCCTTGTAATACAGGGAGCCGCCATTGTGACGTTTCTGATATCTTCTTACGTAGTGGTCCTGTTTTGCCCGACCCCAATTGCGATATCGGCCCGATTACGCCGCGATTAGCTCTGCAGGTTCAGCAGGAAGCGTCCGGTCGCCTGGCCCGATAGCACGCTGGAGAGGCTGGCATCCAACTGCTCGAGTCCGATCTCGGTGCATATTGCATCGAGCCCCGCCAGCTTCCAGTCCCCTGCTAACTTTGCCCAGACAGCCTGTTTGCTATCCAATGGCAGTTCAACCGAATCGACTCCCAGTAAATTCACGCCACGCAAAATAAAAGGTAACACCGATGCCTGCAACACCGGTGACTGGACCAATCCACAGGCGGCAACGCTGGCACCGTAGTTGAGCGCCTTGATGACATTGCATAGGGTATCCCCTCCCGCCACATCAACCGCAGCTGCCCAGCGTTCTTTCAGAAGCGGCCGCGGATTGGCTTCGCTCAGCTCCTCGCGGTCGAGGATCTCACTGGCACCGAGTTGTAATAGCGTTTCATGGGCCGATTTCTTGCCGGTACTTGCCACCACACTATATCCCAGTGCCTTCAACAACATCACGGCAACTATCCCGACACCGCCAGTCGCCCCAGTGACTAAAACATCACCTGCTTCGGGCCTTAGACCATTGGCGATGAGTTTTTCTATACACAGAGCCGCTGTGAATCCAGCGGTACCCAGAATCATGCTGTCCCGCAGATTCAATCCCTCAGGGCAGGCGAGCACCCAGGCTGCGGGCACGCGGATATACTGCCCGAAGCCTCCGGCGGTATTCATACCCAGGTCATAACCGGTGACGATTACCTCGTCGCCTGCTTTGAAATTATCGCTACTGCTGGAGCGCACAATTCCGGATGCATCAATACCAGGCGTATGGGGATAGTTACGAGTTACGCTTTTGTTGCCGCTAGCTGAGAGCGCATCCTTGTAATTGATTGATGAATAGCTTACCTCGATAAGCACCTCACCTTGAGGTAACTCATCGACATTTCGTTCGACAATTGTCGAAGTAAATTCTCTTTCTGTGACTTCGCTAACCTGTAGCGCTTTAAATTCCATTGCTTACCGATCCCTTTTGCTATTGGTAACTATCATCTGTTGGTTTAGTAAACCATTTACTGAATAATTTGTCGGTCGTGGCCTCCATCACATGTCCCAGGCGATCCTGGATGGACTTCCGAAATTCGTACTCAACCTCAAACACTTCTGCCGAATCGCAGGCTTCGACGATACATTCATCGCTGGTTTTAATTTCGTCGACCATATAACGTTCTTTGGCCTGAACTCCAACCCAGGTCTCACCGGTAGCAATCTTCTCTATCTCGATGCTGGGTCGATGGTCTTTTACCCAGGACTTGAATATGCCATGAATCGTCTCAACATCTTCCTGTACCTTATCGCGCCCCTTTTGGGTTATTTCACCAAACGTCGTCAAGGTGCGCTTGTATTCACCAGCACTGATCATTTCAAAGTCGACGTCGTGCTTTTTTAATACTCGATGGAAGTTGGGTAACTGTACCAGCACACCAATCGAGCCGATGATTGCGAAGGGAGCCGCCACCAACTTGTCTGCCAGACAGGCCATCATGTAACCACCGCTGGCGGCGACCTTATCGACACAGATGGTAAGGGGTATTTTTTGGTTCTTAATCCTTAATAGTTGAGACGAGGCCAAGCCGTATGCGTGCACCATGCCGCCCGGACTCTCCAAGCGCAGCAGAACTTCGTCGGACTTTTCAGCCAGGGAAAGAATGGCAGTAATTTCCTCCCGCAGTGAAGCGACCGCTTCGGCGGCTATGTTGCCTTTGAAGTTCAACACGTAGACACGTTTCTTTCGCGCCTCATCTTCCGCAGAGTCGCCGTGCTTCTCTTTCTTCAGTTGTTGTTTCTTTTCCTTGTGCTCTGCCTTGTGTTTTTTCTTCTCATCCTTGTGAACCAGCTTCAAGTGATCTTTGTCCAATACAGTCTGACGCAGTTCTTCGCGCATCTCATCGATGTGATCATTCAATTGAGTGACTTTTATACTGCCTTTCTTGCCGGTCTTCTTTTTTTTCTGTCCTGCCGAAGAAATAGCAGTAATAACAACGATGACGGCCAGCGCAATGGTCGCCGCCTTCGCCAGAAACATTCCATATTCAATTAGGTATTCCAAAGGCACTACTCCTTCTGTTGTTGTCTCTCAATCACAGGTTTATTCGCATTTTGCCTTTAAACCGTATGCATTTCAAAGCGTTCCCGATCTCACCTGCGCAACATAATGTTCAATCAGTTCTCCCGCCACACTAATCCCGGGAATTGGCACCTTGGGCAAATTGTCAATGTCATACCAGCCGGCCTCTTCGATTTCACCCGCTTCAGGCACAATTTCTCCGGATTGATATTCTGCAATAAATCCCAACATTAGCTGTGATGGAAAGGGCCACGACTGACTCTTTAAGTAGCGTATGTTGTCAACCAGAATGCCCACTTCTTCTTTTACTTCGCGCAATACAGTGTCTTCTGCAGACTCACCCACTTCTATAAAGCCTGCCAGGCAACTGAAGAATCCGGACCTGAAGCGAGCGCTCCGCGCGAGTAAAACTTGCCTGCCACGCACGACCAACACGATGGCACAGGGGTTAATACGTGGATAATAGTGACTCTCACAGCTCGGGCAAAACACGGCTCGCTCGGAACCGTGATGTTGAGTCGGCGTACCACAGCGCCCACAAAAACGGTGCGTGGTGTACCAATCGAGAATCTGATTTGCCTTCCCGGCAATGGAGAAAGCGTGATCACCCTCCGAAAATAACAGGCTTCGTAAGGAGCGATTCTCCGCCTCTAACTGTGTAACCAGGCTCGAAGTTGCATGCACTGCAACGAATGCAGATGCCTCATCCTCGATCAAGAACATCTGTGAATCACCCAACAATCCCAGATTCAACTGATCCAGCTGCCAGACGAATTCCTCCCCCTTTACTAAGACCTCATTTTCATGGAATAGGACAAAGTGGTCCGAATCCCGAAGTTGATCTGCTTGCAAGAAATAACTGCGCCTGGTCATGGGACGTAACTTAAACCAGATCGACAGCAGAGACTAGCGTCCCAGGACGAATAGAAGGGGAACACACTGCTGGGAATGAGTTTGATCCACTGCACTCCTCACGAGAGTGCAGTGGATCGATCGATTCAGGGCGAGCTATTGAATCGGCGTTGAGAAGAAATCCCAGAATAGCCACATAATGATAGTACAGGTTACCAGGGTGGCCAACATAACTGGCAGACCCTTTTTAGCCCACAGCCCCGGCGTGATAGCCAGGCTCGGGTCACCCGCATCTTTTGCCATCTTCTCGGAAATTGTCACGATAAATACGTTAGCCGTGGAACCAATATGGGTACCATTGCCACCCATGCCAACGCCGGCGGCCAAGCCCCAGAATAATGGGGTGACGTTAATGCCCTGAGTCTCCATACCCGCAATAATTGGAATCATTGCTGCGGTAAAGGGAATATTGTCTATAGCCGCAGAAAGGAAGGCTGCTACCCAAAGCAGCATCAACGTCGCCGTTAGCAGATCCTCTTCTACAAATGGAATAATGAACTGACCGAGGTACTCCAGGAATTGGCTGTGCTCTACACCGCCAACGATGATAAACAATGAGATAAAGAACATCAGCAAAGCCAGTTCGGTATGGGCGAAAGCTTCTTCCATATCGATATCTTTGCCGATGAAAGCCAATGCAGTGAGTCCCAGTGCCGTAACAAACCACGGTTCCCAATCCAGCGCATTGTGCATGATGAAACCCACCACCATGATACCCAGCACACCGAGCGCACCATACCAGGTCTTTGGATCTGACAGGGGCTCTCTATCGGTTAGGTCTAATTCGTGGGGAGTGACGGCAAGCTCTTCCTTGAAGAGCACTCGCAACATTGCCAATACAACGAGCCAGGCGACGAGAACCATCAAGCCCATGTGGATAACGAAGGTGTTGAAGTCGATATCGAAGGCCGAGCCAATCATCAGGTTCGGAGGGTCACCTACCAGGGTTGCGACGCCTCCGGTGTCGGATAATAGAGCGGCGGCGAGCAAGAAGGGTATTGCACTTACTCTCAGTGACTGACAGATAAGGATAATAAGGGGGCCGAATATGACTACCGTTGTCACATTGTCGAGTAGTAGAGAGAGACCCGTTACCAGTGACCCCATCAGTGCCAGCAGCAGAAAAAGGCGGCCCTTGCTGAAATCGGCAATCTTGTAAGCCAGCTGCTGAAATCCACCGGTGGGAATCATGATAGCGACAATAGTCATCATGCCACCCAGCAGGAAGACCACGTTCCAGTCAATCGCGTGTACGGCCTCTTCAGGGTTGTAGTACCCCATGACTTGCCCAACTACGATCATGGTGGCGGCACCCGCCATGGCACACTTTACTCGGTGAACCTTATGGATTTCTTCCGTAAAAATCCCTATGAAGGTAACAGCCAGAACTATGGCAGAAACCATCATGTCGTTATTCCAAACAAGCGTTTCCATCTAATCAATTCCTCATCGAGTTTTGCTTGTGCATAGGGATTAAGCGGCAATTCATAGGGCTTAGCCTTAGCAAACGCTCGGCATAGCCCGCTGAATTTCTTATCGTTTTTTTGATGTGCCCCGGGGTCAAAAGCGCTAAATATTATAGGTTTAGTTTCGCGTATTCAAGAAATTTCGGGGCTATTGGGGTCGCTGTGTGGGGAGGAATACAGTGCTATCAGCAGCTTATTGTTCGATCTCTAATTGCTGCCACAGGCAGCCCTGTGTACTGTCCTGCGCTATTTCATCGAGCCTCTGTTGATGAGCCTGTAACTCGGTACTGTCTGCTCGAAAAATTGGAAGGGTTGGCCGTTTGGGATCAAGCCTGGGTACTCGCTTGCGACTCCGGGAGACCTGGGTCTGTTCTTCCTTGTGGAACAGGCTCGACTGACCACTGGTCATTGCCAGGTAGACATCCGCCAGAATCTCTGCGTCGAGTAAGGCGCCGTGAAGAGTACGCTGGGTGTTATCCACTGTGTAGCGTTTACAGAGCGCGTCCAGGCTGTTGCGCTGACCCGGATGTATCTCGCGCGCCAGCAGCAGGGTATCGAGTACGGTGCAGATGCCGTCGAGCTTGCTACAGGGGGAATCAGTGAGTGCCAGCTCGTGATTCAGAAATCCCAGGTCAAATGGCGCATTGTGGATAATAAGTTCAGCACCGGTGATGAAATCGATAAATTCCTGCTCGACCTGGTGGAAGTGCGGCTTGTCAGCCAGAAAATCTACGGTGAGTCCATGCACCTCGATGGCGGCCTCATCAATCTCTCTTTCAGGGTTGAGATAGCAGTGAAATTGCGAATCGGTTCGTTTGCGGTTCTGAATCTCCACACATCCGATCTCGATAATCTTATGACCCTGCATTGGGTCCAGCCCCGTGGTTTCAGTATCGAGTACTACCTGGCGCATGTGTATTTTCCTGTTTTATGGCCCGTCACTTCTGAAATTGTTGGCCGGCTTAGCCAGGGAGCTCATCGATTCCCTGATTGGCCAACTGGTCGGCAATTTCATTCTCCGGGTGACCGCTATGTCCTTTCACCCAGGTCCATTCTACCTGGTGTTGATCTACCAGTTCGTCAAGCCGCTTCCATAACTCCACATTCAAAACGGGTTTCTTGTTAGAAGTTCGCCAGTTGCGCTGTTTCCAGTTGACCATCCATTCGGTGATGCCGGTCAAAACATACTTCGAATCAGTAGTAATGCTGACGTTGCAGGGCTTTGTCAGCACTTCGAGGCCTTTGATAACGGCGGTTAGTTCCATTCGGTTATTGGTTGTCAAGGCTTCGCCACCGTACAAAGATTTTTCTGCGTCACCATAGCGCAACAGCACTCCCCACCCCCCCTTGCCAGGATTGCCACGGCAGGCACCATCTGTGTACATTTCCACGACTTGTTGCACGACCGTCACTCCCGAAACGCCTGCTGATTCTAAATCCTGCTGCTTTCCGCTTTTCAGTGAATCTTAATCCTGATGTTTTCCGCGACAGGCATAACGGTCGCTCTGGTTCTGATCGGGCGCCACCTGGGCAGTATTGGCGTAATGGGCACGACTTGTTTCACGCACAAGATGAAATAGGCGCCACCCAATGGGCTGTTGATACTGCTTCCGAAGCGTTCCATGCGTGGAGCAAGTTGCAACAGGCGAGAATATTTAAGTGGCAGAAAATGCAATCCGTAATTCACAGAATCAATTTGCAGGCTCAGCAGCTGCAGCCAATCCGACAGACGCCTTTTGGAGATGAAACGACCACGCCAGGGAATGTTTATCTTTCGTTGGAACAGTTTCCAGAATCCCCACCAGCTATAAGGATTGAATCCAATAATCAGCATTTGTCCACCCGGGCGTAATATCCGGGTTGCTTCCCTTAGCAGGCGGTGACTGTCATCGGTGAAGTCCAGTGCATGGTGGATTACCACTACATCTATGCTATCTGTGGCAAGAGGCAAGTCTTCGTTATTGGCAATCGCGATGTCTGGTCACCTGGTCGCCAGGCGGGTGCAAAGATGATTTTATGCCCGACCGGGCTGTCTTCGATCAGTGAACATTCTTCATTACAGCCTACCTGCAGTATGTGATAACCAAACAGGTGGCTTAGGATTGGTGCCACAATGGCACGCTCCGCGCTCGAGGACTTCTCTACCCTGGGGGGTCTGAAACCACTGCCCAACCAGAGTCGCCAGCATGTCAGAATCTGGCATACCCCGTGAGCAGGCGTCGGCGTGTTTCATGCTTGGAAAGGAGTTTCATTCACCCAGTCTTTATCAGATCGAAGGAGCTACCCATACTCGGGATTAGCAAATTCTAACTCCGTTGCTCTAAAGGTGCCAGGCATTAGGAGTTTCAGGATCTTTCAGCCGCTTGTAATCACCCGTGTTCTCTATATTATGTCGGTTTTATGGCCGATATCCTGACTATGTTCAAAGAGATACATCCAATTGCCGCTTTTTCGGATAACTACATCTGGGCGATTTCGGACCAGGCTAGCGATGGTGTTTGTGTAGTTGATCCCGGTGATGCAACTCCGGTCATAGAGTATCTTGCACAGAACAAGCTGACACTCACCGACATCTTGATCACGCATCATCACCCCGATCATACGGGTGGCTTAAAGCGAACTCAATGCAAAGTTTTCACCTCGAGGTGTATGGACCGCAACCCAGCAATATCGTCGGAATCTCAACATACGTTCATGACGGCGATTGCGTGGTACTGTTTGGCCATAGACTGTCAGTGATTGAGGTGCCTGGTCACACTCTTGATCATGTCGCCTTCTACTGCGATGAAATCGATCCGCCAGTACTGTTCTGTGGGGATACGTTGTTTGCAGCGGGCTGTGGCAGATTGTTCGAGGGCACTCCTGATGCCATGCATGAATCGCTGGGCAAATTGGCCGCACTACAGCCCACAACTGCAGTTTATTGCACTCATGAATACACCATGGCTAATTTGAAATTCGCCATTGCAGCAGATCCTGACAATAAAATCTTGCTTAGCAGAATTTCCGAAGAACAGGATAAAAGAGCATCTGGACTGCCTACCTTGCCTTCGAGCGTGCAACTCGAACTGGAGACAAATCCTTTTCTTCGATGTAATCAATCGGCTCTTCAGCAGAGCGCCAAATCTCAGCTGGGCCACACTGCATCTGATGAGATCGAAGTATTTGCGGCGCTGAGAAACTGGAAGGATAACTTCTAGACACTCGCTGTCTAATTCGCCTGATGATTATTAACTATCGTAAGCCTATTTCTCGAGTAGCCAGTGCTGGTTTCTGCCTGTCACTATTGGCCGCCTGTCAATCCCTGCCACTCGATGACAATCCGACTGTGCCCGACCAGGCTCAAGCTAATGAGTACAATACGGCCAGCCTGACTGAGGGGTCTTCAGGGAACCTTGCAACTCAGAACAAGCTTGCCGAACCGGTTGTTACCGTTTATCAATTTAATGACGTCTGGGACAGAATCCAGGCAGGTTTCAAGCTTTCCGAAACTTACGACCATCCTTCGGTTATCAGTCAGCTAGCAAACTATGCCAATAATCAACGCTTCTTCGAAGTAATCGCACAGCGATCTTCACCGTTCCTGTACCGGATAGTCGAAGAAATTGAAGATCGTGGGCTGCCTATGGAGCTGGCCCTGGTTCCAGTTGTGGAAAGCACTTTCAATCCTAACGCTTACTCTCGGGAACATGCTGTCGGGCTATGGCAGTTTATCGGCCCTACCGCTAAAAGTTTTGGATTACAACAAGACTGGTGGTATGACGCCAGAAGGGATCCTCGCGCTTCTACACTGGCGGCATTGGATTATTTTGAAGAGCTCTATGGGCAATTCGACGAAAACTGGCTACTGGCATTAGCAGCTTACAATACCGGCGATGGAAACGTGCGACGTGCGATTCGCAACAGCGGAAGCGCATTGGGAGAAGTGGATTTCTGGGAACTTTCGCTAGCGGGCGAAACTCGTTTACACGTGCCAAAAATCCTGGCCCTGGCCACTATCATATCGAGCCCCGAAGATTTTGGAATTACACTTGAGCCGATTGCCAATGAAGAAGCGCTGGCAATAGTGGAGGTTGGAGGGCAAATTGATATAGCACAGGCTGCCAGCCTGGCAAAAATAGACTATGCCGAGCTACGATTGTTGAACCCGGGTTACTTGCAATGGGCTACACACCCAGACAGTCCTCAAGACCTGGCGGTACCCATTGAGAATGCTGAGCTTCTCTTATACGGCCTGCAGAACATGGATCCGGACGAGATGGTCACCTGGGATCGGTACGAAATCAGACCAGGAGACAGTCTAAGCACTATTGCCCGCAAACTGGGCTCCCGCGTCGATGTATTACAGGCAGTAAATCAAATACAAGGCAGCAGGATAAATGCCG
>DMJN01000105.1 GCA_003451715.1 Gammaproteobacteria bacterium
CTCCTTGATTTGATTGTATGGTGAAATTTCCCTACTTCCTTCCCATAGAATAAAGTGAAACCCGTAACCAGTTAGCGCTAGTTACCGACTCAGCAGCCCGATGATTTGTAGGTCCAAAGAGACCGTTAACAAGCGAGGGTGCTGGATCGATCCATTTTTAAAACTCGAACAGTCGAATGGGCTTCAAGCCAGAATTTAGCAAGGAAGAGTCACTATGACAAACCCCAAAAAGAGTAAAACGATGGTGAATGTGGGCGTAGATGTAGGCAAGTCTGTTCTGGACATCTATCTGCATGAAAAGGGGCTGTACTGGCAAGTAGAGAATACGCCAGATGGGATCAAGAAACTGCTTGGTGGGTTGGATCGTTACCAAGTGGAACGCCTGGTGATGGAAGCTACGGGCCGCTACCAACATCTGCTGGCGGAAAAGACCTTTGAGAGAGATCTGCCGGTGTGTGTAGTCAAGCCACTGGCTGTACGTCGCTATGCCTAGGCCATAGGCAGAACGGCCAAGACAGACAGAATCGATGCTCAAACCATAGCCGAGTATGCGGCTATCATTCAGCCCCCCGTTACACTGAGGAAGAGTAAAAACCTGCTGTTAATCAGAGACCTGCTCGCTCTACGGCACCAGCTGGTGGGTATGAGAACCCGGGAGCTAAACCGCATCAAGATCATGGGCAAAGCCCTGGAAGCCTCCTGCCGGCGCATCATACGTGTGCTGGACCAGGAGATCGGGCGTATCGAAAAGAAGCTCGACGCGCATATTGAAAAAGAAGCTGCGTGGAGTGAGAACAAAGCACTGCTTAAATCTGCACCCGGTATCGGTGACACCATGGTCTACACGTTATTGGCGGATCTGCCTGAACTTGGTTCGTTGACTAACAAGCAAGCTGCTGCTTTGGTTGGGGTGGCACCAATGAATAGGGACAGCGGTAAGATGCGGGGTAAGCGGTGCATCAAGGGTGGCAGGTACAGTGTCAGAACCACGCTCTACATGGCAACGCTGAGTGCCACATTGTGCAATCCAGTGATCAGAGATTTTTATCAGCGATTGGTGGACCAAGGGAAGCACAAGAAGGTTGCGTTAACAGCCTGTATGCGAAAGTTATTGTGATTCTCAATGCAATGGTGAGGGATAACTGTGAGTGGCAGTACTAATAGAAAAACCAGTTATTGACACCACAGTCT
Source organism: Gammaproteobacteria bacterium (assembly GCA_003451715.1). GTDB lineage: Bacteria > Pseudomonadota > Gammaproteobacteria > Pseudomonadales > Pseudohongiellaceae > UBA9145. The sequence goes on from DMJN01000105.1 coordinate 1,192, forward strand.
CCTTGTTATATCGGGTCCAGCGCCTTACTCCTCCTTATTTTTACTGTTCTGACAATTCCAGCAAATAGTAAAGTTGCCAGCATTGTCTTCTGAACAGGCTGTACATTTCCAATCCGGTAGCTCTTCTTCGTTGAAATTCAAATCTAGAACGATCTGTTCCGCCCGCTCCGCGTCCTGATTGTGGGACACCCACACTTCCGGCAGGCATTCCGTCACCGGCAGCTCTCCGGCAACTGAGTAGAGCTTGTCATTGCGCACCGTCGAGGCAATATCGTGCTGTTCAAGCACATTACGTATATGCCAGGCCATAGCGATACTGTCTGCCGTATAGACACGTTTCATAATGTACAGCTAACCGGGGGTTTTTCAATCAGCGGTATATGTGCTTCCATCTCAATCCGGAACCGAACAGCATACCCGAATATAAGATTACACCGCCACCGACCAGCAGGGTCAATCGGGTGATTTTGGTGGTAATGTCCCAGTCGGTCCAGGTCTGCCAATCCCCAGCCATACTGACCAGGAAATAGGCCATCACGCCATTAGCGACAAGGATACGGGCAATAAACAACAGCCAGCCGGGCTGAAAGCGGAACACGCCGTCGGCTCGTAAGCCCTGCATCAGCATACCAGCATTGAGAAAGGCCGCCAGACTGGTCGCCAACGCCAGACCGAAATGAGCCAGCCCGTTTAGATAGAAGACGATATTCAAGACCATATTGGTGGTCATGGCGATAATGCCGATGCGCACAGGCGTGGCAGTATCCTGGCGTGCATAGTAACCCGGCGCGAAGATCTTGATAGCCATGAAGGCAAGCAATCCCAAGGCATAGGCACGCAGGCTTAAGGATGCCTGGACTACATCGGTCTGGGTGAAGTTATCATTCTGAAACAGCGTCACCAGTAGTGGTTCTGCAATGAGTATCAGGGCCAGTGTCGCTGGAACCGCAATCAGGCAAACCAGGCGAAATGCCCAGTCCAGAGTCTCAGAAAACTCTTGCATGGATTGTTCGGCGTGCCTGCGTGACAGGCTGGGCAGCACCACGATGGCGATCGCAATACCGAAGGTTCCCAACGGCAACTCCATCAGGCGGTCGGAAAAATACAGCCAGGATACGCTGCCGGATACCAGTAGTGAGGCAATCAGCGTATCCAGCAGCAGGTTAATCTGGCTGACGGAAACACCGAACAGGGCTGGCACCATCAGTTTCTTGATGCGCGCCACACCTTCATGGAGTTTATCCCGCTTCGGAACAGGAACTAACTGAATTCTGGCCAGGAAGGGTAGTTGAAACAGTAATTGTGCAAAGCCGGCGATCAAGACGCCCCATGCCAGGGCCAACTCTGGCACTCGCATATAGGGGGCCAGTAAAAAAGCACTGCCAATCAAAGAGACGTTTAACAGGGCCGGTGTAAAAGCAGGAACAGCGAAGCGACCATAGGTGTTCAGCACGGCGCTACACAGTGCAGTCATGGATATCAACAGCAGGTAGGGGAATGTGATACGGAGCATTTCCACGAATAGTGCAAATTTGGCCGGCTCATCGGTAAATCCATAGGCAAGCGGGACTGCTATGAAAGGCGCTGCCATAATGACCACCAGGGTTACCAATAACAGAAAGCCGCCCAGTGAGGCTGCTACCGCATTCACCAGTCCATGCACTTCCAGCAGCGATTTGCGGGTTCGATACTCTGCCAGAACCGGCACGAAAGCCTGATTGAAAGCTCCCTCGGCGAACAAGCGGCGCATGAAATTGGGAATCTTGTTGGCGAGAAAAAAGGCATCGGCGCCATCACTGGTACCAAAAATCCGCGCGATCACCACGTCACGCGTCAGACCCAGCACCCGGGATACCATGGTCATCGAACCCGTGACACCGCTGGCCCTGAGCAGGCCACCTTGTGGAGTGCCAGCGGTATTTTCAGTACTATTTGGCTCGACTCGCTCCGAGTCTGGCTGCATCTTGCTCATTCTGACTGCTTACCTCTCACTTACCTCTCACTTCCCACTCATTCCGACTGCATCGCTGTAAATCTGACAGGCGTCATGTCGCTGGTTCCTTTTCCGCTGGGTAGGGTATGCGGTGCATGGCCCTGGGCATTACCAGCTGCTGCTCCACACTTCAGCTATCGGGAAGCTCCGCTAAATTTTGAGTATTCTTAATAAGTTAGGCCAGCTGCAAACCCCTGTATTGACATCACATAGTGAAAACGGCATAGTGTCGCTCCTTCGAAAATGCGGGATTGGGTGGAACCCGGAATCTCCATTTCTTACTAGTTTAGATAGCAAAAAGCTAAGGAGTTCCAATTGGCTAATTCTCCACAGGCCCGCAAGCGAGCCAGACAAGGTGAGACACGCCGGCGCCACAATGCATCGTTCCGGTCCATGGTACGGACCTATATCAAGAAGGTCGATGTTGCTATTGAAGGAGGCGATCACGCTGCTGCAACCGAGGCCTACAATACAGCCGTTCCGATCATCGATCGCATGGCGGACAAAGGTATTATGCACAAGAACAAGGCGGCCCGGCATAAGAGCCGGCTCAATTCGGCTGTCATGGCACTGAAATAACCCCGATCCTGCTTAAAAAAACCGGCCTTGGCCGGTTTTTTATGTTTGCAAATTGGATTGGTGAGCGGTTTAGGATCCCTATCTGGACAGCATCAGGTTATCGCGATGAATAATCTCTTCCTCGCCCGCATAACCGAGAAGCTCTTCGATTTTGTCGCTGCTGTGTCCCAGTAATTTCTGCACTTCAGTGATTTCGTAGTTAACTAATCCCCTAGCGATCTCCAGACCGGCTTCATCGTTACAGGCTACTACGTCACCCCGAGTGAAATTTCCGCTTGCGGATCTAATTCCTACTGCCAGCAAGCTCTTGCCGGATTCTCGAAGCACTTTCACGGCACCCTCGTCCAGAGTCAGCGCCCCCTTCAGGGTCAACTGCCCTGCCAGCCACTGTTTTTTCGCGGTGACCGGTTCACAATCGGCCTCAAGCAGGGTTCCCAGGTCTTCTCCTGCGGCAATGCGTGGCAGCACGCCGTCGACCCTGCCATTGGCAATTATCGTGTCGGTTCCCGACCGCGACGCCAGTTGTGCAGCAGACAATTTGGTTAACATGCCTCCCCTGCCAAGGCTGGTCCCTTTGCCCGCCGCCTTCGATAGTGAAGCATCATTGGCTGATGCCGAGCGGATAAATTCCGCGCTTGTATCGATGCGTGGATCGGCGCTATACAAACCATCCTGATCGGTGAGCACTACCATTACATCGGCATTGATAAGATTTGCCACCAGAGCCGCCAGGGTGTCGTTATCGCCGAAACACAGCTCGTCTGTCGCCACCGTGTCGTTTTCATTTACCACAGGAACCACATTCATCTTCAGCAAAGTGGTCAGAGTGCTACGGGCATTGAGATAGCGGGTTCGGTTTGACAAGTCTTCATGACTCAACAAAATCTGGGCAGCATGAACTTCATGGCGCATGAAGCAGCTCTCATAGGCCTGCACCAGCCCCATCTGCCCCACCGCGGCCGCTGCCTGCTGCACATGTACCTGCTTGGGGCGACTCTTGAGATTCAATCGTGTAACACCTTCGGCGACCGCACCGGAGGATACCAGTACCAACTGCACTCCATTCTGCTGCAGAATGACCAGTTGTTCTGCCCAATGCGCGATCGCAGCTCTGTCCAGTCCCAGTCCATTATTCGTCACCAATGAACTGCCAACCTTAACTACCCAGCGTTTTGCATTTATTAGTTTCTCTCGCATAGTTTCTTCACTACTCTAGTGATCCCAGTCTTCATCGAATACTGATTCGTCGACTTGCCTCGATTGCTTCGACTGCTCAATCGATCGTCTAATCTCGAAAGCCATCACGCTCTCCAACGCTTGTTGCTGTTCATAGTAAGCCTCATCATCTTGCAGGCGTTGCCGGTGTCGTTCAATGGATCCCATAAGTGCCTGGCAGAGATCTGTACACCCTTCTTTGTTGAGTGCAGAAATCTGATGAATATCATTCTGCCAATTGAGTTTTTCCCTCAGCGCGTTTTTTATAGTGCTTAGTATTTCTTCGTCCACCAGGTCTACTTTGTTTAATACCAGCCAGCGCTCCTTCTTCGCTAAGGTTGGACTGAATTTCTCCAGCTCTTGCACGATACTCTCTGCGTTTGCTACTGGATCTGAGCCATCTACAGGCATAACATCTATCAAGTGGAGAAGAAGGCGAGTCCGGGACAGGTGTTTCAGAAACCGAAATCCAAGGCCGGCTCCCTCGGCCGCGCCCTCAATAAGGCCTGGAATGTCGGCCATCACGAAGCTGCGTTCCATACCAACACTGACAACACCAAGGTTTGGCACCAGCGTGGTGAACGGGTAATCAGCCACTTTTGGTTTAGCTGCTGACACGGCGCGGATCAGCGTGGACTTGCCGGCATTGGGC
>DMJN01000331.1 GCA_003451715.1 Gammaproteobacteria bacterium
GCCACTGAATATGGTCACCATTCCCTCGTCAGGCCAACAGGTGCCTGGCGTGGGTATCGGCTGCCGCAACTATCGTGGTTCACTCAATTCCGCTGAGATGCCGGTATTCAGAGACACCTTTGCTACTTATCACCGATTAGGCGGTAAGGTAATAGACACTTCTCCAAATTATGGAAATTCTGAAGAAATCATCGGTCGCCTCATGAATGAACTCGGTATCCGCGAGGATTTGTGGGTAGCGACCAAGGTCGACCGGGAGGATCGCGCCAGTGGCATTGCCCGCATGGAACGGTCCTTCGAATTACTCGGCGGCGACAGTTTCGAGTTAATGCAGGTGCATAACCTGCGCGGTACTGAGATTCAACTGGAGACCATGGCGGCCTGGAAAGAGCAGGGGCGCTTTCGCCACATCGGTGTTACCACTTCCAGTGACCGGCAATACGATGCCCTGGCCGATGTCATGAATGGTCACACGCTGGACTTCATTCAGTTGGACTATTCACTCGGAAACCGCAATGCCAATGACCGTTTGCTCCCCATGGCACTGGATAAGGGAATCGCCGTGTTGGTAAACCTGCCCTTTGGCAGAGGGCGGCTGTTTAACGCCGTGGGTGACCGACCCCTGCCTGACTGGGCGGCCGACATCGATGCCACTTCCTGGGCTCAGGTATTTCTCAAGTACATCATGGCCCATCCCAGCGGAGCCATACCCATACCCGGAACCACCAAGCCGCACCATGCCGAGGACAATCTCTCTGCGGCGAGGGGGCGCCTGCCGGATGCCAACCTGCGTCGGGAAATGGAAAATTTCATCGACCCATTATTAGGATAGGATTAGAACCCTGTATACGCTGGCCAGGCTGGAAGAAACGGCGCTCAGCATCTGGTTACGGGAATCGGGTGTCGCGTTCTTTACGTCTTTAACCTTACATTCGCTGGCCATGGCATTCGTGGTTGGTATTAATCTCGCTGTAGCGTTTCGGATGCTGGGCATGGTGCCAGGTGTCGCTACAGGTCCCCTATCCCGGTTTTACACACTGCATTGGTATGGGGCCTTAGTAATCTTCCTGTCCGGTATTGCCCTGCTGATAGCCTACCCAGCCAAGGCGCTGACCAATCCGGTTTTTTACCTCAAGTTCTCCGCTCTGAGCCTGGGATTGGTACTTGCCTATCGAGTACAGCGAATCCTAGTGATACAGGCAGTGCCCGAATCCGAGCGGCGGCTTAAATGGATCGCAGCGGCTTCAATCCCCCTATGGATCATCACCATCACCTCCGGGCGCTTCCTCGCTTATACCCACAGTGTCTTGTTGGCATCCAGGTTCTATTGATTCCATGGTCGAGATTCTCTCAAACTTTGCTCAGCTCAGTGGTATTTATGGAATCATGAATTCACCCTGGGGTTGGCCTACCGCAGAGTCGATTCATTTTCTCGGGCTGAGCCTTCTCATCGGCACAGTCGGTGTGTTTGATCTGAGAATGATTGGGATCGGCAATGGTATCGCCTACGCCGACCTTCATAGGCTGGTACCGATCGGCGTTACAGGGTTTTTCTTAAATGTGATAACTGGCACTATGTTTCTGGTAACGGCACCAGATCAGTACCTGTTCAATCCAGCATTCCAGACCAAACTGCTCTTTATTCTAATAGCAGGTATCAATATGCTGTGGTTCTATGCGAGCTGCCTCGCTCAAGTCAGGCATACCGACGCGACAATGTCAGTTTCCCATCGGGCAAAAATCATCGGTATTATTTCGCTGTTGAGTTGGTCTATCATCATTGTGTGTGGCCGCTTAATTACCTATTTTCGGCCGCCTTATCACTGGTGCTTCTGGTGCTAAGGATCCTCAGAACAAGTAGATGGCCACCAGGCCAGAGCAGTCTTGCTATAAGCAAGAGCGGGCTTGAATATTCGAAATTACAGTCCACAGTATTGATCTTGTTAAACTTCTGCTTTAGTCTCTCAGCGCTTTTCTGAATGACCGGAACCCTGATGCAACTACAACGCGAATTCACAATCGGCAGCTTTCACATACGAGTGAACTGGCTGATAACGGCCTGTGTACTCATGACAGCCTTTGGGCTCGCCCAGCTTGGCCTGTGGCAGCTGGGTCGAGCAGCGGAGAAAGTCGAAGCACAACGCACATTGGAGTTGGAATTAAACGCCAATGCCACAGCAATCGAAGACATTCCTGAGGGTCATCTGCATCGGGCTAATCCTGAGATGCAAAACCACCACGTGCTCCTGCGAGGCGAATACCTGAATGAACGCACCATACTGTTGTTGGCAGAATTTTTCGATGGCCAGATAGGTTATGGAGTCGTAACGCCATTTCGCCTGAGCAGTACCCAGCAGCTGATACTGGTGAGCCGAGGCTGGACCACTGGCATACTGCCCCCAAACACTCCGCCCCGGCTACGTTCGGTTACCGGTCCGGTCGAGGTAACCGCCCAGATCTTTATCCCAGCCGAGGATGCCTACATCATTCCCAGCCAGATCGATGCCAGTGTTTGGCCGCTGCGTATGCGGAGCCTGGAAATCGATGTAATCTCCGAAATTCTCGATGAACCGCTGTTTCCTTTCGAAGTCCGGCTCACAGATGACCAACAAGGAACCCTGGTACGCCATTGGCCTGCGGTGAATGCTGATATTAATCAGAATTTATCTTATGCAGTTCAATGGTTTAGTTTTGGACTAATCGTAATATTCATCGCCCTGTTGGCCAGCAGCAACCTCTGGGAGCTGATTCGCGGACCAAAGGAGTAGCGCCCAATACTGTTCCAGATAATGAACAATAAAGCAGCCCAATATCGGAATTCCAGAGGGTTCCTAATCTGATCCCAGGTCAGGATCTTCTTCATCGAGCTCGATAACGAATGGCGGGTCAAATATTGGCGGGTCACGATCGATAATGATCTCGGTGCGTGGCGGGTCAACGTAGCGAACATCAGGATCCCCATAGCGAGTCTGCAAGCGCAGCGCTTCCGCCTCCCTGATTACCGAAGGGGGTTCGGCGCCCGGACCAAATGCAAAACTGAAACTGCCCTTGACCAGTTGCTCATTGGCAGTCAGTACAGCCCAGTCTGTCGTATAGTAAGTAGCATCCTGCAGATCGGGTAATTCCCAAACAAAATTTGCCGCCATCGAAGGATTGTAGCGAAAGCTGATATCCACCCAGTCCCGCTGCTCATTACGTAGGGTAAGTTTTACCAGGCGAACCTGGCTTGGAAACAACAGCTTGAACTGCTCCGGTGCCACATCCAGCACCGAGTCATCTAATGGGCTTGTTTCTGTTTTGGCGGCAATTCCTGTACTATCCGCTGCTTGCGAATGCAGGCTGTGTTGAGCAACTGACATGCTGCTGCAGAATAGAACCACAGCAGGCAGGATGATTTGAATACCGTAAACTGTTTTCGACACGATAACTCTCAATGCTCAGCAGCGTGCGCTGTTTAGGAACACGAAGGATAGCATAATTACTACGTTTTATGCCCTTTCTGACGACGAGGTACAAACCGGAATGCAAGCGTCTGACCTGTCACAGATCCTGACCAGGCTAGAGGACAACGAGAATAATACTACCTCGTTTGACGAAAGCTGGTCGCAGGGTCGCTCGGCCTTCGGCGGTATTGCGACAGCATTTGCTGTCACCGGCATGAGAAAGCTGTTGCAGTCAAATCAGCCTATGCGCTCCCTGATGGTTTCTTTTATCGCACCGGTTCACCCGGGCGAGGTGCGAGTTGAAGCCAGTATTCAGAGACAGGGAAAGAATGTCACCCAGATGAGTGCCGACCTGATCTGCCACGATGAAGTGTGCCTGCAGGCAATGGGGGTTTTTGGAAATTCGCGGCCCGCTTTACAAGTCGCCCCATGCAGTGATTTTAATCCTTCGCCAAGGGAGCAGGGACTCAGCTTTGATGAATATCTCAAACGTCTACCGGGTTTTTTGAGTTACTTCGATGGTTGCTGGATTGACGGGGGTCTGCCCTTCTCCGGCAATCCCAGTCGACAACTAAATCTATGGGTGCGTCACAAGGCGGATATGAGCAAATTGCCCACCGAGAGGATAGTTACCATCGCCGACATACCTCCACCGGTCATTCTGTCCTACTTCGACAAGCCACCGGTGCCATCCAGTTCCCTGACCTGGTCTCTGGAGTTTGTGGTTCCCCCCGAATCGGTAAAAGCTGACTGGTTCTACCTGGAGTTCACCGTGGAAGCAGCGGCAGATGGCTATACTCAACAGTCGGGCAAGGTCTTTGACGAAACGGGTCAACTGTGTGCCTTATCGCGGCAATGCATGGTCTATTTTGCATAGCACTAACGAAACTTAAATCCCTGCCCTTCCAGGAATTCTTTCATATGAGGTCGACACTTTTCCGACAACAGCGTCGACACCTGCTCGGTCCAACTGATCCCATGACCACCCCCGGTGCGCAGACGATAGTATTCCCTGACCTGCTCGTCGTATGCGCTGATCGCTTGCTTGTCCCCAGACTCGTTGTAGACTTCCTGCTTGAGAATGATCTGAGCCGGTAGGCGAGGTTTCACCTCCGGGTCCTGATCAGGATAACCCAGGCATAGACCGAATACGGGAAACACGCCTTTTGGTAGCTCCAGCAATTCCGATACCAAGCCCGGATTGTTGCGTATTCCACCGATGTAACAGATTCCCAAACCAACAGATTCGGCGGCAACTACGATGTTTTGAGCCATCAGCGCAACATCGACAGTGGCGATGATGAAGTGTTCGGTATAGTCACCCTCGAAGGACTTACCATACTGCTCGCAGTAGTTACCCGCACGTTTTAAATCGGCACAAAAAACCATGAACTCGGCGGCGCTCGCGACGTAGGACTGTCCCCCGGCGAGTTCGGCAATTTTTTCCCGCGTAGTTGGATTGGTAACGCGGATGATAGTAGACCCCTGTAAGAAGCTGGAGGTCGCTGCCGCCTGTCCTGCGATGATCAGGTCTTCGAATAACTCGGGACTGATGGCCTGATCAGTAAACTTGCGAATACTACGGTGTGACTTCAGTAACTCAATTACCGAGCTCATGTTGCTTTCCTTTTCGGTAGCCAGATCGACTCTGGATGATCGCATCAATGGAGGCTCAGAGGGCCCTTAGATTATCCAGAAATGCTGGCACGATTTCGTTGGCCAGATTGGATTCCGCATTGAACAACAAAACCATGCCGATATTGGCTTCGGGTACGAAGACCATTTCCGACCGGTAGCCTCTGACGCCCCCACCGTGATGAATAGCCCTCAAGCCCTTGTAATCGAACACCCGCCAACCAATCCCATAATAGGCCTTCTCGAGACCAGACCAGCGATTGAAGTAATTCCCATAGGGAGTCGAGATAACCGGTTCATGCAATTGTGACAAAAAATTCGCTGGCAGCACCTCGGGGAAGGCACCGAGATTGGCACGTATCCACATGCTCATGTCGAATATGCTGGCATTGATACCCGATGCCGGCGCTACCGAATAATAGGCGGGATTCGTGGTAGTGGTTCGCCAGTTGCCACGTACCAGGCGGTGCGGAGCAGTAGCTTCCGGATCGTTCAGATAGGGATCCATCCCCACACTGGCAGTGACCATTCCCAGGGGCTTGAACAATTGTTCGTAAAGATACTCCGCATAGCTGTCTCCGGTACTCTGTTCCACCACATCGCCGATCAGAGAGAACACCACATTCTGATAGCTATAGCATTCGCCAGGTCGGCACACGGTTGGAATCTGATCGAATTTTTCCTTGATCTTGTCGTAAGCCACACCGTCATCGAGCATATTGGAGTAGGAATGGGGCATCAGGCCGGTGGACTGGCTTGCGACGTGCTTCAAGGTTATGAACTGTGATGAATTTCCGTTGCCAATACTCAGCTGGGGAAATATGTCACTGATGCGGGTGTCCCATCTCTGCAGATTCTGATTAACCAGAAGCGTTGCGGCGGTACCGGCAAAGGTCTTCGACATAGAGGCGATACGAAATACCGAATCAGTGTTAACCGCAGCTCGCTCGGCGACCCTTCTTACTCCCCAGGTCTGCAAGTGGCTGATACCTTCGCGGGAGACTATGGCAAGTGCGGCGCCGGGTATAGCCTTCTCATCTGAAGCCGCTTCGAGCCAGCCCAGGAATTCACTGAAGTCATAATTATAGGAAATTGAAGCAGCCGGAATTGCTGCGTCATCCGCGTTGCTTGTACCGGCCAAACCGAACAGCACACTTATCAGCACGCCGCGCGCAAGCACGGTAATGTTTTTAACAGTCAATTGAGTCACGGAGGAGAATTAGTTGTAAATGGCTAGGCGGTCCATGGTTGTGTCTGATCGAGCTATTATTGGCGGTCCTTCAACCGGTTCTGATACTTATGGCAGCCTCAGATTAATCTATATCCCACAGCTGAGCCTGAATTATATAGGAAACTCAGGCCGGGCTTAAGTTCCTGTTACAGATCAAATAAAGCCGACTTAATTAACATTAAGTCGGCCACTTGGGGGCACTTCTTAGTGCAGAAGCCAAAAAATTCAGCCTGAAAGCCGCGCCAGTCATGCCATAGAAGCGTTAGAACACTCGCTACAAAACCAGTAAAAACAGTAATTCGCTACATTTAATATCAATAACTTAGAACGCGATAAGTACAAAAAGTACCGCTTGTTTCGGAAGCCTGATCCTCGATTTCCTAACATGTCCTTCATTTCAACGAGTTACTTTAGACTACGAAGAAAATCAGAAGACTTTGTAACTCATTGATTTAGCTGCACACAAAAAAGTATATATTGCTAACCAAGATGTCTTTTTTCCTTGTAGGAATCCCAACATATTGGTGAGATAATTTTGGCTTAGTAAAAGCTGATTCAACTCATATATATTACTTGCAATTCTTATGAGACTCAGAACAGTAAATTCGGGTATAGAGGTGGCGGACAAATGAAGACTTTCGCTTTTTTATTACTGCTATTACATCTCCCACATGCAACTGGACAAGAGCAGTTGATATTTGAAGGACTTCCTTCAAAAAGGATTGAAAGAACAACCGACAACACACACACCGCAACAATATCCGGTCTTGAAAGTCGATCCGCAGCCGTGAGAATTACTAAATCCGGCGATAATTACTTCTGGGAGAGTCAAAATAACACGCCCATGACCAAAATTGGTGATGGGATTTATGTTACATATTTGGCAATCGATGGATCAGGGTATGTACGAACCTTAAATTCAACCGCGAGAGAAGTTTACCAGAGACAATCCCCCATCAATCAATTAGGTCAAACTATGTATGTCGAGCACATTTTGATTGGCCTAGACTCAATAACATACTACGGTCGATAAGGCACACACCAAACTACAATATGGTCAACGATATTGCTTTTTAATGCCGCTTCAAAACCATCCGGTTCCATCTGCTCAAAATAACATATAGCTGTAACACACATACCTGTTTTAACTCTCCAATCTCTTATTGCAATCCCACTAATCTAATAGTATAACCCGTCGTTAACGTGGTATTTCACACGATAAATATAGGATTGGATAGTGAATTAGTCCTTGGAAAATGAAAATTAGTCAGAGGGATATTCTATGAAAAAATCAAGTGTAGTACTTGCTTCATGGCTCTTAGCATCTATGGCGTTTTTTCAAGTAAGCAGTGCGCAAGTGTCGTCTCCATTTTCTGTTGCTGGCGAAAACGCTAAATTGGTGGCGGAAGATCCACCGCCTTTATCAGATATTGAGCCTTCTCCAGCTCGAACGGAGCTAAGTGTTCCAAATGTAGACCAAAAACTCGACACGGTATTCGTCTTTATAAAACGAAATTACTTGTCTCTACGCAAATCGGATGCTTTAGATCTTCGCTCCTTCAATGTTAACGATTCGGAATCTAGTCAACTGAAACCTCTAATTCAAGAATACTATAGGAAGTATTCCGAACCTGACCTGAGTCGGAAAATGGCAATGTGTGACTACTTTATTTCTCCAAATAACCAAGATGAGCCCGAGACGGAAAGAGCTCTACACGCATTCGAATTATTAGAAAGCCAGGGTGAAATGGAAAATCGATGGGAAAGCATTGGGAATGCATTTCTTAGTGATATAAGACTGGAATTGGGTGAGAACATTTTCCAAAACATCCAATTTGAGAGAGACAATATTTATCCTCTTGGATCATCCTACCCACTAAGCTCGAAAGAATTCATTATTCGTCAAAATTTTAATATCACAACACTAGTTATTGGGAATTGTACTGGAGGTAATCAATGAAAAACATAAGCACAAGCTTATTGTTAGTTATTGCCTTTTCGTATTCACCCTAATGCCAACACCGTCGCTGGCTTATATTGATTTTGGGTGCACAGCAGACACCAGTTCAAATAATGCATGGATTATATTTGAATGTCATATAGATATAGATGATCCAGTA
>DMJN01000051.1 GCA_003451715.1 Gammaproteobacteria bacterium
ATTTGTTTGACGACGGACAATCTGCATCGAGACCCAGATCCAGCGAGCCGCCATCATTAGCCAATGTCGTGCCACCGTCATAGACACCGGTGTAAAGGGCATCAGTGATTACGGCTTCGTGATCTGTACCTCGAATACCAATGGTGGCAAATTCGGTTTCTACGTTATAGGCGTCTAGATTCTGTTCGCCGATGCTACCGGTAATGGTTCTGAAGCCACCCTCAATCAGACGCATGGTAGACACATCGCTGCCTGGATTGTCTGCATAGCTGTAGGCGACAATTTCGAATTCGGTGAGTTCTTTGAGGGAGATAATCGCGGCGTCAGTCATACGAATCTGAGCAAACGATGCGGTGTCGGTTACGACAGTGTCACCAACGAAAATTTCCGAGCGACGGCTTAGTGTCCTGGCACTGCCTGTTGTGTCACGAGCACTCACCGCACCACTGACAGCCACGACGCGGCCAGCAACTTCTTCATCCTGTTGAGCGTAGTTTCCAGGCGAGTAGGTAGCCACACACAACAATAAGAAGTTGTAGCACAATCGTTCAATAAAATTTCGGTATCGGCGTTTCATAATTGTCGTTCAGCAATCTATGAACAGTTCTTTGAAAACTACCCAGCTCTAAAACTGGTATCTGAATCCTAACTGATACTTAAATCGCGAATAATCAAATAACTCGATGTTGCTCTCCTGATCTGTATAAGCAGCTTCTGCGGTTACCATAAAACTTCTTCCTACCTGCCAGAACCAGCCGAGGGAAATTGTATCGGTATCATCGTCCCGCTCGGTATTGAAGAACACAGGATGTTCACTGTCATGTTTTACATCCTGCACTGAGGCCCGTAGATAGGGTGTGTGTTGAGCATTCAGACGATACAGCAGGCTATAGGCAAGACCTGTGAAATCGCGTCTATTGTGTTCACCGGCACCCGAGTCTTCCGGGTCTTCATCGGCGTGATACAAATTCAGGGAATGAGTAAAGGCCCCGGCGATTTTCGTTAAACCAGCGGTAAACAACAATTGGTCTACGTCTCTCAGGTCACTGGTTGTGCTGCCATTGTAGTCCTCATAGCGAATCTGGGTGTAGGCGGCGGACAAGCTCTGATACCAGCCGTTGTCGCCCGAGCGTTGCCAGGAAGAGTTCAGAGCCGTGGAATCCTGAAATCCATTCTGGTCCAGATTAACCTTGGTGGCGCTAATTCCATGGCGAAAACGATTGGTTTCATTACCCCATGCATAGGCAACTTCACCCCGCAGGCTATCGATATCAAATGCGTCTGTAGAAAAATTATCCAGATGCATAAGATTCAAATTGACTTCCAGAGCGCGGTCACGAGTAAAGGGATAGTTGTAGGACATCTGCAGAGTTGTACTCTGATACTCATCATCTGTCTCCTGCCCATCCGGGTTTAATTCAATCTGCCCTATGAGTGGTGTATCGATCAACCCATTGCTGGTTGCGCTATTGATGTTATCGTCAGACCCTACAATAGATGATAGGGTCCAACTGATATTTGCAGATTGAGTTTCGCGGCGGGATTCAATAAGTAGTAAAAACGCTTCGATATTCTGTTGCACATTCGGCGGGGGATTGGTCTCCAGAACCAGGTTGAAAAGATTCTCTGCAGCGGTCAGGTTGTTGGTTACAAAATAGGCTCTGGCCAATTCCAGACGAGCACGTTCTCGCAGTACTCCATCCGGGGCAGTCGCGGCGACTCGCTCCAGGGCGAAGACGGCATCGTTGGGAGCAGCCGATTCGAGTGCCGCAAGACCGTAAAGAAAGTCAAACTCAGCATCGCCTTCCCATTCATCACGGTTGGCTTCGCCCAGGTCGAAGGCTTGCTGAAATTACCCGGCATTGATTAATCTGTTCATCTCAGGGCTCGGCGAATCTTGTTCCGCTGCAAAGAGCTGAATTTGAATGCCCAAGGTCACAATTGCTACCAAGAGCAAACGGCACTTTAGCCAGTGCTTAGTCATTGTAATGTCCACTTTTTGTTACAGATTGGACTTAGATCGCTGAAAATCAGCGGAACCTCAGAACTGGCGGTACATTTAGAGCAGCTCGCATTGTTTCAAAGGTACGCGTGGCCCCTACTTTACACCTCATGGGCCACGTTTCAAACACAGCTTTCTCAGAGCTAATCAGATTTGTGACCTCCATCAATGAAAATAGTGAATAAATGAAGAGGAAACGAGGCTGAAAAGTACCATTAATAGGCAAAATGTTATTCTCAGTACACTGGGCTGACTCTCCTATCTTTAATGTGCCATGTAGAGTCAGATTTGCAATCATTCTCAACGCCGGCAGGCTGGACTGCCGTGCCTGTCTTGGCATATAGAGATCAATCCAGGCCGGTTTTGGCCTGTTGTTAATCAACCCAGGTTAAACTTGTTTCATGCCCATAGCTCATAATAGATTGATTTTACAGGGGAAATGCATTTCTATCCTGGTGTTAATATTCATTACTCACGGTGTGGATGGGCAGCAGCAACCACCGCTGAATCATGCTTTAAGTATCGGTGCTTATTACGCAAAGGGAGATTACGGAGAGTTACTCGATACCACGATTCATTTTTTTCCGGTGACCTATAGCCTGGATAGGGGCAACTGGGGCTTCCAATTGATGGTTCCACAAATTCGCATCGAGGGGCTGGGTAATGTGCTGGTGAATATCGGCGGGCTTAACCGTGCAGTCACGGCGACACAGGTGAGCACATCCAGTGGAATTGGCGATTCCGTCGCCACGCTTGTCTATCGCTTCGACCCGATTAGCGCATCTGCTCCATTTGTGGAGCTGCGGCTCGATGCGAAGCTACCGACAGCCGATGAAGAGAAGGGACTGGGAACCGGTGAAGCCGATTACAGCATCCAGGCTGACCTGTCACAGTATTTCGGCACAGCGATGATTTTTGCCACGCTTGGATACAATTTTAGAGGAACTTCAAGGCTTTACGAAGGGCTACAGGATTCTGCATTCGCCCAGTTGGGCTTTGTTTACCCACTAAATCAGGGCTGGAGTTTCGGCACTTTTTACGATTACCGGGAAGCCGCTTCATCATTTACGCCGGAAACACACGACCTGGTGCCCTTTGTGAGCTGGCAGCTGAATGAGAAATGGACGTTTACTGCAATGACAGCATGGGGATTTACCGATGCCAGCGCGGATATAACAGCCCTGGGGCAACTCAGTTATCGTTGGTGAATGCCAGTCCGCCGATCACTTCCGGCAGTCTGGAGTGCTGGCCATGCGCGTCGCCTCTTCTGTGTGAGATGCCCTGGGTATAGCAGACATTTTTTTCTACAGAGCGAAGCGATACTCGTCCTGACGGTCTCTAGGGACTTAGAGGTTTGATGCGGGGAGGAAGAATAGCTGCTCTTTGAATCGGACGATAGTGCTGTATGGGGGGGATTTCTGGTCGTTGAATACGTTCCGGCCGCTGCAATTGCGTGTCACTCTGAGGTGCAGCCGTTCCCGATGCCGGGCCTCCACCCTCTGCAGGGTCCGCTGTAGCTCCGGCTGAATTGGCTAGCAGGTAGCGACCCAGGGCATTCCAATCCAACTTAGCAGCCCGCTGATTCACTGTATCTTCGTTACTAGAATTCATTTCTCCGGAGATCGTCTGTGTTCCCTCTTCCGTCACAGTGTCTTCCATAGGATATGCGTTAGAGGGTAGTTCTGTATTGTTCCCATAAGGCTGTGTCATTGCTACCACTATGGGTCGGTCAGGGAGAGTAGTTTCCATAGTGAATGCGAGTGCGTTTCTGTCTAGCGAGCGTTGTAGTTCCTCACTGATATCGATCGCTACCGAGTCTCTTGAGAATAAATCGCGGTCGGTAACCAGTACCGGTGAAGCAATGGGTGCTACACCGACAGGTATCCGCAGTTCAATATCGAAATCCACAGAGGAGGCTATGCTTCTTGCAGATTGGGAAGGGGATGACAAAATTTCTATGTTTCCAACATCGTTGACACCCACGAAGGGTTTAAGGCCTGTACCGCCAAGCCCACTGCCACCGCCAGGAAGCAACGACCGCCCGGTGCCACCGATGCCACTCCCGTCATCTTCATCGCCGGATCGAACCACACCGGTGCTCGCCACATTAAGCAGTGCCAGAATCAACAGTGCCAGCAATCCCAAACCCAGACTCAGGATGTTCCTGGCCTGACTTTGCTGCAATTCGGACAAGTCGCTCAGTCGATTCATTCCGATTCGTCGTTGCTGGAGCTATTGAAATTGAAGATGCCAAAGTTCATACGAAAGTTAGCCTCGGCCCTGTTCTTGTCTTTGTTCTGGCGCTGCAGTGCTTCCCTGTTCATCTGCATGAGCGCCTGCATTCCCAGTGAGTCGGCCAGTTCACCGAGTTCTTCGACGGATGACTCCGTAAGCTTGTCATAATAAACACTTCTATCGAAATAGGAAGGTTTCAGCCCGCGCAGATTATGGCTTGCCGCGTTAATATGATCCTGCGTATTCTTGCCGAAGAAGAATGCTTTCTCATCGAATCCCTTGGTTGGTGTAAATGCACCGGTATTGATTACCACGTGCTCGTTTTCCTCATGGGCTATTCCCAGTCTAATCCATTCATCCAGAATGACTCGTGGGCGGATATCCTGTTTGCAGACCGTTTCTACCAGCGATTCGAAGGTGATCCCATCCGTCGCCGAGGTTCTCAAGGGAAGTGGCCTCGGTTTTCCCAACCCGTCCAGGTACTCGCTCGTACCCAACCAGTGGCCGATTATCTGAGCGCCGGCAGAAACCAATGGCGGCGCGGCTCGGTCCTCTCTGGTTTCGTCGCGTAAGCGCTTGACATCCTTCCGGTGCACACCGGTAAGCAGATGAATTCGGCTGTCGGACTGGCGTTTGTCATTCACCTTGAACTCGTGTTCTGCCACTTCGACATAAGTGGATTTGAGCATCCTGATCAGCTGTGGGTAGGTCAGTTGATAGCTCAGCAATAGCTTGACCAGCGGACGTAGAATTCTCTCGATCGCTGTAACCAGGGCCGTCGGGGGGTTGCCAGTATTGGGATCCTGAGCGTCATGCATGGGTTTGCAGTATACCTTCTTGGTGGGAATTAATCCCACACCCCCAGAAATTAGCCACTGTAGCAGTGGAATTAGTGGCCGATATATATTGACGTGGGAATTATTCCCACTTAGTATGGTTTTGGCAAGGACTGATCGTAGCCAACTGATCAGGGGATAATTTAGATGGGAGCACAAGCGTCACACGGAGCTTCACAGCCTTCCACTCAAAATCCCATACCCGAGTTACACCTTTGTCGTCCAAAAGCATTCTATACTTTACCCTCCGGTTCCCGACTCGCTTACGATGAATACGGCACTTCCAGTGGCAGGCCCATCATCTATTTTCATGACGGCGGCAGCTCGCGACTGGAGTGCGCTTTCTTCCATGCCAGTGCCAGGCAATTGGGATTTCGCTTAATCGCAATAGACCGACCAGGGATTGGTTGTTCGGATTATTACTCCGTACTCACTCCAAGTCAGTTCTGTGATGATGTCATGCTGCTGATTAATCAACTCGGTATTACTGATTTCGGTGTCATGTCACTGGGAGCGGGTGGTATTTATGCATTGAATCTGGCTCGAAACTATCCTGATCGGGTGAGTTTTAATCTAAGTCTGGCGGGCTTGCCGGGTAATGTATTTAACGAAGTCTCTGGCCAATCCTACGCTACGAGCTGCTGGAATGAATTCACGCCACCGCTGATCAAGCTGTTGGTGCGAATCAAGCAACGATTCTTCCCCGACGACCCAGAGCAGAGCATCGAAAGATTACAGCAGTATCTCAGTTTTACCGATCGCAAGGCTTTGTCTAATCCGAGGGTGTTGGAGATACTCGCCCTCGATCACGGCGAAGCTTTACGTCTCGGTAATCGAGGGGTAGCCCAGGATCTAGCGGTGTGTTTTCGGAAACTCGAATTCAGTTTAATGGATGTGACAATCCCAACCATGATCTGGCAGGGCTGTGCAGATCGCCTATCCAAGCGCTCCGATTGCGAGTACATGGCAGCCCACATGCCGAATGCAAACCTGTACCGGGTGCCCAATAGAGGACATTTCTTCTTTGTCCATTCAATGGATGAAGTGTTTGGCCGGCTGCACACCTTGAAACATCAGGAAACAGCGATCGCTGCTTGATCTTAAGGCACCTCTGAACAAACACATGACTGCTCTGGCCTACAGCCAATTCTGCTATCAAGGCGCACTGGCGCAGTAATGTGTCGACCTTCCAAGTCAGTGCAACGCCGAGAGCAGGATTGGCTGTAGGCCCCTTTGGACAGGGTCTGTCGTGCCCTGCCGCGTTGTTGGAGTGTGCCAAGGACGATGCCATTACCTGCGCACAACGCCTAGCGGTAGAGCACGACAGACTCCCGCAGAGTGGGCATATGTTTGTCCAGAGGTGCCTTAACTTACTTAAGATTGGCCTCGTCGTGCAGGTGTTCATCGACGTCACAGGGGTGGTTGCTGAAACTGCTGAATTCTGTCGCAGTGGAATACTCTTTCGAGTCAATAGCCTGAAATACCTTGGCATCAGCGAACACTTGTACAAGATTTCGATCCAACAAGCCTCTGCCAGATTCCTCCATCAGAATATCGATGGCCCTATCCGTATTCATGGCTCGTTTATAGGGACGATCTGAAGCCGTCAGAGCATCATAGATATCGCAGACCGCCATGATTTTAGAAGGCAAGGGTATTTCTTCATCCTTCATGCCGTAGGGATAGCCACTGCCATCTAATTTCTCATGGTGTGCAGCAGCGATAGTCGTTACGTTCTGAAGTTCCCAGGTCCAGGGAATATGGCTCAGGAAATTCTGGGTATGTACCACGTGGGATTCGATTTCCTTACGTTCAGTCGGTGATAAACTTCCCTTGGGAATCGCCAGCAGGTCGAACTCATCCCGGTTAATGATAGACAGTTCTTCATCCTGTATATCGAGCCGATACTCATTGATCTTATCCAGCATGTCTCGATTATCCTGCTTCAAGACAGAGGGTTCATTGACTTCCAGGATCGCGTTGTAAAATTCTTTCAACATCTGCACATCCTGTTGCAACTGTTCGTCGATTTCGGTAAACCGTGCCTCATCGAGTCCGCCATTTCGATACATGGCAAGTTGCTGCCCTAATGCTTGAGACTTCAGCCGCTCCTGAGCCAGCATTATCCTGTAGTGGATATTCTCAAGGCTTCCGGCGGTCAGTTTTTTCTCTTTAACCAGAACTGCCTCACGTACGCCTACCTTTCCAAAATCGTGGAGTAGGGCGGCGTACTTAAGCTCACGGACTTCCGTATCTGTGAATCGAATATTTCGGAGCCTTATCAGATTAGAGACTGAGACAGACTGGGCTAGTTCAACACAAAGGTCGGCTACGCGGAAAGAGTGACCGCTTGTAGTTGGATCTCGTTGTTCAATCGCGGCAACTGATGCATTCACGAATCCTTCGAACAGCGCCTTGATGTCGTTCTGCAGAATTGTGTTTTCAATCGCGATACCCGCCTGACTCGCCAGCGCCTGCAGCAGCACGTTTATATCACTATCGAAAGGCAGCGTGTATGCGATGGCGGATTTCTCATCGGTAATTTTCAGAGAGCGTGCTTTCTTGCGATTTATAAACTGCAAGACTCCGATTACAGATTGCTGTTTGTTGGTGAGCGGGATAGCAAACACCGATTTAGTTCGATAGCCGGTCTTTCTATCGAAACTCTGGTTAAACTTGAATGCTACGTCGCGCGAGACCTGGTAAGCGTCCGGGATATTCAGCTCACTATCGGTGACGGCGACAAAGCCGGCAATGGATGTCTCGTCGAGCGGGAAGTGCATCTCCTCGAAAGGGATAGATATGGAATCATTCTGCGTAAGCTTGACGACAAGCTCGCGTTCGTGATCATTGATCTCATTAATCAGATACAGAGACGCTGCATCACAGCAGGCAATGTTCTGCCCTTCGGTGAGAATTTTTCGCAGTAGTGTCATCAGATCGTCTTCTGATGATAGTGAGATGCTGATATCAGCTAATTTGTTGAGGTAACGAAAACTGGTGTCCTGTAGTTTGGCGCGGTCGGTTTTCTCACTCTTGACCAGCCATTGATAGCAGGCCATTTCCAGCAGCTTCATAGTCTGTCGGTAAGACAGGTTATTGCTCAGTATCAAATCGACATCCAGGTCCATTGACTCTGTACAGAGAAAGATCGCATCGGGGAATTCTGCCATCCACGCTGCGTGCTCCATGCCTCTAAGCAGGTGGTTATCAAGCAGTATTAGCGCCGGGTTATAACGCTGTGCAGCCGTGCTGGAAACAATTTCGGTGGGGACAATTAATTTCGACTTGAGATCATTCCAGACATTGGAACCGGCGTACCCGGGTCCATAGCCAATCGTTATGGTTCGTTGTGTATTGGTGAGAGAATTCATACCGATTAGTGTCGAAAGAACTGGCCAGACCGAGTTTAACGCAGGGCGTATCGATTAGCGATACTCCAATTATGCGGGCAGTGGCATGCTAATCAAGTCAAATTATGTGATATAGAACCAGGTTTTGAACTGTTATCTGGACTGATGGAGCTTTTCTTTAAGCCGATTCATAAAATTATCGAGATCGGGTTCGGCTTCCAACGATATCGGAACGGGCCTACTGCTTCAGTCCCCTGTTCGGCAGTAGCTAAGGCCCTGCTCAGCGAATAGGCAATTACGGCGAGTATTGAGTTAGGAAATGGGGTTTTTAGTGCTGACGAATTTCAGGCTTGGGGTGCTGCTGTTATGCAAATACTGCCCCACGCGGAATTGGTCTCCGCTAGCTTAAGGTTACAGCGGGTTAAGAAACCAGCTCTGATCTTTCGATCAGCAGGTAACCTTAAGCTAACGAGTAAGCGCACCATAGTCTCTAGTCCAAAACTTTTAAAGGGCGCAAAATGTATGCCATCAAAATAATTCCGGCTTCATTGTATAGATTTTGAACATTCAATAAAAGATAATAATTTCAATAAGTTATAGAATATTTTGAAAAAATGCGGAGGCTTGATTTTGTGAGTTGAAACAATGAGATAGGAATAGTTTTTAAGTCTCAAAAAAAAATAACACTGCCCAAAAAGGTGAAAAAATTTCTACTTTCCAACTAATTCTTGAGCATGAAGCAGATTTTCTTCGGTGTTGATATTCAAAAAATACCCTACTTCAGATTGATCGAAGGAAACCAGCACGTTGTCAATCTTTGGCATTAACAGTTTGGGCCCATACAATCCATTGCGGATTGCATCTTCGATTACTTGCAGGGTATCCAGTGCCCACAAAGAGAACAAGGGCTGAACCTGTCCATTGCATTTACTCCAGGCAACACTGACTTTGGCTGAAGCGATTGCATGACACAGAGATTGCACCAGGTCTGCTGGAAACCAGGGCACATCAGCCGGGAAACATGCCAGATAA
>DMJN01000023.1 GCA_003451715.1 Gammaproteobacteria bacterium
ACTGAAGATGAGTCGCTCCTATAAGGAAAAAGTAAAACACTTCTTTTAGACGGCTGAATTCAGCCCGGCCTGATATGGTTTAAGGGCAACTCTGTCGAATTAACGACTTCCCTGAGCATAAAGCTCGAATGCACATCGGACACGCCTTCGATTCGGGTGATCTTATTGAGCAGAAATTCCTGGTAGTACTCCATGTCGGGTACCAAGACCTTGAGCTGGTAGTCGGCTGATTGCCCTGTAATCAGCAGGCATTCGATCACCTCCGGATAGCTGCTCACCTTTTCCTCGAAAACCTCGAATCGATCGGGTGTGTGACGATCCATACTGATCTGGATGAGGGCGGTGAGTTTCAGTTCCAGCCTGGAGGCATTCAGCAGGGTAACCTGGCCCTTAATGATGCCGGCTTCTTCCAGCTGTTTTACCCGACGGGCACAGGGCGAGGGAGACAGGCCTATCTTGTCGGCCAACTCCAGGTTGGTGATGGCGCCATTGGCCTGCAGCTCTTGCAGAATGCGCTTATCCAGCTTGTCCAGGGTCATGATAGCTCCTTCGTTGACGACTAAATCGAATGATATCCATATTACTGGCATTAATACACAATTATTATCAGTAAAATGGTTAAAAACACCAATAAAAGCGGTAATCAGTAGAAACTATGCGTAGAATCACCACGGCATTTCCACTATAGTAGCCAGTCTCGCACGGTGGGTAATGATCTCGAGCCGCGGGCTGGCACTAAACAGGTGCCTGTCCCCACAGCAGCCTCACGAGGGTGGAGAGATAGCGTAAAACCCGGCAGGCGTAAGCATGAGTCAGCAGAACCAGGGAAGCAGGAGATCAGCGAGATGAGCAGCGGCCGTTTCGACCATAGCAAGTACAAACCGTTTCAACCCATCGGCATCAAAGACCGTACCTGGCCCGACCAGGTCATTAGCGAGGCACCCACCTGGTGTAGCGTGGACCTGCGCGATGGAAATCAGGCACTGATTGAGCCGATGTCCGTAGTGCAGAAGAAGAAGCTGTTCGGGCTGCTGGTTGAGCTGGGATTCAAAGAAATCGAAGTTGGTTTTCCAGCCGCATCACAACCGGATCTCGATTTCGTACGCAGTCTTATCGAAGAGAACCGCGTGCCCGAAGACGTCACCATCCAGGTGCTTACCCAGGCCCGATCGGAGCTGATTCAACGCACCTTCGAATCACTGAAGGGCGCCAGGAGGGCGATTGTGCACGTGTATAACTCCACCTCCATTGCGCAGCGTGAGAAAGTATTCAGGACCGACAAGGCAGGCATTATTGCTATAGCGGTGGCTGGTGCCGAAGAAGTGAAGCGCTGCGCCGAGTTGCAGCCTGAAACCGAATGGGTGTTTCAATATTCACCCGAGAGCTTCACTGGAACTGAAATCGACTTCGCTGTCGAAGTTTGCGACGCGGTGAATGACGTGTGGAATCCAACGCCGGATAATCCAAGCATTATTAATGTACCCTCTACGGTCGAGATGGCAACGCCGAATATATACGCAGACCAGGTTGAATGGTTCTGCCGCCATATCAAATACCGTGATTCGGTCATCGTCAGTCTGCATACTCATAACGATCGCAGTTGTGCCGTCGGGGCGGCAGAACTGGCGGTAATGGCTGGAGCACAGCGTGTCGAAGGCACGCTGTTGGGCAATGGTGAGCGCACCGGCAATATGGATATTGTGGTCATGGCCATGAATCTCTACAGCCAGGGAATCGATCCAAAGCTGGACCTGCATGACATGGATCGCATCGTGTCGGTGGTGCGTGAATGCACCCAGATAGATGTACATCCTCGCCAACCCTACTCGGGAGACCTGGTGTTTACCGCCTTCTCAGGCTCTCACCAGGATGCCATCAAGAAATGCCTCGACACCTATGAAGAGGGGTCGACCTGGGAGACCGCCTACCTGCCCATCGATCCACGCGATATCGGGCGTACTTATCAAGATGTAATCCGTGTCAACAGCCAGTCGGGCAAAGGTGGTGTGGCTTACGTACTGTCCAACAAGTTTGGCTTCGAATTGCCACGCTGGCTGCAGATCGAATTCAGCCGTGTGGTGCAGAAAGTTACTGAGGATTCCGGGCAGGAAATCCATCCGGATGAAATCTGGGATCTGTTTAATCGTCATTACCTGAACAATGAGAAAGTTCTCAGCCTGGAGAATTTCACCATCGAGAAGAGCGAAGGCCGTGAGACCTTCAAGGCCCATCTGGATTACTTCGGTGAAGACCTGAGTATCAGCGGGGAAGGCGACGGGGTATTGGGCGCTTTCGTCGAAGCATTGCAGCAGGCTATCAAGATTGATTTCGAGATCATGGAATATGGTGAGCATGCCCTGGGGCAGGGAGCCGATGCCGAAGCAGTCACCTATATCCAGATTCGTTGCGATGGGCGCCGCTACAGCGGCGTCGCCATCAGCAAAGACATCATCGCCTCTTCATTGAATGCCTTCATGGGAGCGGTCAGTCAACTGCTGAGCGAACAGCGCGCCGCCGCCTAATCCCGGCTACCGAAAGCAGATCAAGCAGCAAGCCGGACTGATTCAGGACGCGCTCACAAGGCGCTCCCAAAGCGGTTGGGCTGGACAGATCCGGCAAGCTGCCTGCGTTTTACTACACATCTCCGCCTCTGTTGCTGTCTTCGTCAGTGGGGCATTAAATCACTCCCAGCCCCAAGCTGATCCAGACTCATCCCGAATAGTCCAATTATCTCGGATCCTCAAATCCTGATCTACATCAATGTTTATGCAAATCTAAATGAGAATGATTTGCGTTTAGAAATTCGCTGCTATATGCTTTCCCTTCAATGTCAGTAGCCATGCAGCCCCCAGGGTTAGGAGTTTTAGTGAGAAGTAAACAGCAGTTGTTCGTCTTGATAGCAAGCCTATGTGTTTTCAGCGATTCCAGCCGGGGTGCAGAGAGTGAGCCCAGCGTGGGGGAATTGTGGGATATGGTTCAGCAGCAACAGGGTCAAATTGAAGAATTGCGTCAGCAACTGCAAGCCACTCGCTCCGTAACCCAGACCGTTGAAATCCAGACTCTCGAGAACAGCGAACGCATCGAGGCAGTGGGCGAAGTACTGGATGCGCCGAGTAGTACCGGCCGAGGCAGCTGGGCAGATCGCACCACCATCGGTGCCTATGGTGAGATGTTGTACAACGATGAGACCAGCAGTTCCTCATCCAGGGAACTCGATATTCAACGCTTTGTGATTTTCCTGAATCACCAATTCAGCGATACCCTGCGATTCAATTCCGAGTTGGAAGTCGAGCACTCTTTTATCAGCGATGATGCACGTGCCCCGGGTGCGGTGGAGTTGGAACAGGCATATCTTGAGTGGGACTACGCACGCAACCACAGCGTACTGGCCGGTATGCATCTGGTACCGATTGGCATCATGAATGAAACCCATGAGCCTAATACTTTTTATGGGGTCGAAAGAAATCGTATCGAATCCCGCATCATTCCAACGACTTACCGTGTGAACGGCGTCAAGTTTGCTGGCCAGCTTGGCCGCGGCTTCAGCTATGACCTGGGTATTCATGAAGGGCTGTTCTTCGAGAGTGGCAACGGCGG
>DMJN01000024.1 GCA_003451715.1 Gammaproteobacteria bacterium
ACCGAGAGGCTTGGCTAGCAGGGCCACAATGGCGAGATGATGAATGCTGTGGGTTATCAAACCCATCAGCTCCCTGTCTACGGTGCTGGATGATTCGATAACCGGCCTCTCATGATGGACTGTTTCCCGCACGGTAATTGGCTTGCCCCGAATCACATTCATATCCAGGTCGTCGATACAACGGGCGAGGGACGCCAGCGCGGAACTGGCCACATCGAGATTATTTTCAATCAATGGGTCGCGCTCCCTGTCATCGTAGTCAACTAAATTACTCGGCAGGCCTGTAAAAAGGCATTGGAATCGATCCAATATGTGGCGTATATGTGCACCGATTGAAGACGAACCAGGGGAGGATTGGACAAAAGTCTCAGGGGTGAGGAGTTGCATCAATTGATCGCACTGCTCAACGCAGTTCCTACAGCCTTGGATGATCTGATACCCATCAACATCCGTATGGCCGTCAGGGTGTATCGCGGTGGAATTTTTCATAGAATGCTCATTTCTCTTTACTGCTTAATCAGCCTGTTATAGCCAAGTCCAGTGCCAAAAGCTGTCGAATCCGACTATAGCACGCGCCATCAGTAGAGACCCCCACCCTACCGGGTTTATTACACAATGCTACAAGTATATTCGCACTATTGGGGCACCTGATAAGAGTCCAACAATGAGTTTCTCATGAAAGTTGATTTACACTGCCATAGCTACTATTCGGATGGGAAACATTCGCCTGCATTCTTGATAAGTCGTGCGATCGCCAATGATCTCACGCACCTGGCAATTACAGACCACGATTGTACTACTGCATTCGGCACTACGGCTGAAATAGATCAACGAATAGAACTTATCAGCGGTGTGGAAATCTCCTGTAACTGGCAGGGCAAAGAAATTCATATAGTAGGTCTTTGCATTGATCCCTTGCAACCGCAGTTGGTGCGACTGATGACACAACAGCAATCCTCCCGGCATACCCGTATGCTGCAGATGGATGAGAAACTGCAGGCTCTGGGTACTTCTGGTCTAGCCGAATACTGCGGCTCCTTACCCAGTCAGTCATACACTCGCAATCATGTCGCTAATTTTCTGGTTGAACAGGGCATTAGCAAGAACCATCAGAAAGCCTTCAAAAACTTTCTGGGCAAGCGTGGGCGCATCTATGTGGATTATAACTGGTGTAATATGGAAGAGGCGATCAACACAATCCATATTGCAAAAGGACTGGCAGTACTCGCCCATCCCGGCAGATACCCATTGGGCAAACGGCAACTGGAAGCCTTACTGGATGACTTTGCCTCGGCACAAGGGGATGCGCTGGAGGTAAGCTATGGAAACATCGACCTGCCAACCAAAGTTAAGCTGTGCGAATTAGCAAACTCCCGGCAACTCTACTATTCGGTTGGTTCAGATTTTCATGATGATGATGCGCACTGGACAGATCTCGGCAAGTTCCCACCCCTGGATGCAATCGCCAAAAAAAATGCCATCTGGGAACATTCCGGATGGCATTCTTGGTGATGAGCCTGGAGAATTATCTACGCTTGAGTGATGCCACTACATCACGAAATATATCCAATAAAGTTTCGTGTTTGTAATCGGTAAATTCGCCTGCATCCATGAACATGCCATGTTCTTCACAGGCTTCATATTCAAGGTGTTTCTGTTTGGTATCATTGAGTTTCTTCATTGGCTTACTACAACGCGGGCAGTGAATGTCCCGGACTGTGTTGTAAGTTTTACCGACCACGGGATTGCCACTGTCAGCAAAATCTGCCATCCAGTCACCCTTTAATTGCTCTGCCTCACCATTGTCGAACCACAGGCCATGACAGCTATTGCACTTATCGATGATTACCTGACCGTGTAGGGTTTCAATCTTGAGTTCTTGCATATCAGAATTACACTTCGGACAGTGCATTTATCTCTCCTGGAATATGACTTCTTCTTTAATAGGACCTTTAACTATAAAGCCGTTGATCAATTTCGGCCTGAACCGGCCTTCATTCACCTCATTCGTTACAAAACGACTCTTATCTGGCTTGAAAACCCTCAGACTACAGGCTCTCAACGACCGCATTCTATAAGATATTCCCGGCTAAGACCAAGCCAAAATTCCGCTTTGTGATCTGTTTCAAAATCCTACATTCGTTAAGTCCGTGTTCACATTTGCCGCCTTAAAATCTCCCTAGAATCGCCAATAGGTGAAGCTAAATCGGTTCAGAAGATATGGAGGAAATTATGAAACTCGTCAGATTAATCTTGTTCATAGCGATCCTGGGTGCCTCTCCCACCCTGCTTGCATTGACGGGATCGGCCAATGTCAGCAGCGCCTGCGCCACGCTAGAATTCATGGCAAAGATGGTCACGTTGAATGCGATGTTACCGGCTGACTATGACGACATCGGCGAACTTTACGCGATGGAGGAGTCGCTCGCAGAGCTGAATAGCCTGGTGTGCCAACCGGTGATTCTGACTGGATTCACCCGCGGCAACAGCACCTACTACAGTGGTCAACTTGTCTCGACCGACCTTTACTACTATCCCTGGTTTTTTGACAACGGTCAGTTGTTTTTTGCCGCTCCAGGCGAAGACACGGTCATCTACTACCCGAATGGTCGCATCATGGCTTATTCATGGATGCATGGCGATCAGGCGATATTCTGGCCGAACGGTAACCTGGCCACAGATTATTTTCGGATCTTCGATGAGGCCTGGTATTACCCGGATGGCAATATCATTACCTATTATGCCGGCTATTCGGGTGGTCGCTGGTTCTATCCCTTTCCACGCCTGGACGGGGGCATCGGCCAACAGGTTATTTCGAGCAATTGGGGCGTCTCCGATGAAGATTTCACATTCCTGAATTTTCGAGCCGACGGAAGTCTGTTTACGACGCAGGAACGAATTCGCAGGAAATTGGCTTTTGATGACATCGATCTGCTGGATGTACCCGGTATCCTTCTAGTGGTGACGCGCCTGTACCAGGCTTATGATATCGCCAAGGAGTTTGCTCCGGCTGACATAAATATTGCAGGAGCTCCCTATTAGAAGAGACACCAAGAGTACCTATAGCAGAGCCGTTGTGGGATTTCTTTCCAGAGGTGCAGCGGAACTAATAGCTGTATTGGGCAGATCGTTGTTGCAATATCACCGCGTCGATATCACCATTTTGACATTGCAACACATCTGCCTTGCTTAGTATGTGTAGCTTATCTCTTCGACTCATGTCCTCAGCAGACTCTTCGCCGAGCCCGGTAAGGATGATCGAGATGTTTTCCTGAGCAGGTAACTCTCGAAGTGTCGAACTGTAGTCGCACATGGCGACGTAGATGTCCGCTTCAAATTCCTGAAGATCCTGTTGCCATTGCAACCCATAGGCTTGCTCAGCCGCATCGGTGCGTTGTTTCAACTCGGCTGCCTTGGCCAGCGCCTGCTCGCGTAGCGGCTCAATCCTGACCAGTAATGCATCGAGCCTGGAACTGATTCCATTCTCGTCCGGCTCCGTGACTGGTTCTACGGTGGTTCCATCATCGGCACTGCGAATCTCCTGTTCTAGCTCGCGCAACTGTTGCAGGTTCGCCCGCATTGAGACACGAAGCTCCTCGAGTTCCTCGCGCATTTGTTCATAGGTATTCTCATCCACACTGCCCAGCGAGCGTAGGGAACGCGCCGAATCGGAGGCTTGCTGAAGCGCATTACTGACGATCAGTGAGTAATCAATATTAGAGATTCGCTCCATCATCTCCCGGTAGTAAATATTGGCCTGTCCCTGACCGTCTGAAAGTGGTGAAACTGGCTGTGGATCAGCGGCGAGCGTCGGCGCTCGAATCGCCTCGAATGGATTACCCCGATTCTGCAGGGACTGCATGGCTGAATTCAGTGAGGCGAGGCTCATCCTGTTGCGACGATTGGCCAACGACGTGCGCAGTTCGAAGACTGCTCCCTGCCCCAATAAGTAGGTGCTATCGATTCCCCCCAGGCTCAAGCCAAACAGACCGGCGCTGTTGTCGAGCCCGAGAGCTTCTTCGAGTATTCCGGAAAAAATAACGATGTTTCTCTGCAGGTCCGCTATTTCGGCATCCTGTGCAGCAGCCACTCCACCGGCTAACAACAGGCTAATGCAGGCTCCGAATAGTCGATTTAGCAGTTTCATGGCAGTCTCCAAGGCTTGCCTAACGCACAGGCTCCTGGTAGCTAACAAATTGAGCGAGCTGCTCCAGGTTACGAATCGTCTCATAGTCACTGTCCACCAGTGCCTGGTAGCCCACTCGCATGTCTTCGAGGTCACGAATTCGCTGTTGCTCGAAGAAGGCATAGATACGATCCAGATTATCTGCCGTGGTTTGCTGTGTCTGATCCATTACAGCTTGTAGTAGCTGCACGCTGTTGCTGTCCAGCCTGTCTTCGACACGTGTAATCAGCGCCTGTATCTCCTCACGCTGCAGTTCCTGGAACTCGGTCAGTTGTGATTGAAACTGCTGCTCGCTTGAAGAGTTTTCTCCAAATGTAATCGAGAATCCCTGCTCGCCAGAGACCACACTAAGGTTTAACAAGAGAATACTCAGCATGGCGAACGACGCCGCAGTTGGCAGCCACTGCCACCATCTCCAGAAGCCTGTCGCGGTTTCACTCACTCGATGCTCACGCTTAAACAGATCGAGACCACGATCCCAATGGGGAACACCTTGATCCTGCCAGTTTTGTAGATTGCTCTGTGCCAGTAACAGTGCTTCCAGTTCACTGCTGCATATTTCACAGGAATTTAAATGATGCTCAATTTCTTCTCTGGCAAAACCTGCCAGGTCGTCCGAAAAGTATTCCTGTAACAAGTGTTGTGTCTTAGGGCAGGACATGATTTTCCTCCGAAACAACTTTCAGTTTCTTTAGTGCGGTATAAAAACGGGTCTTCGCTGTGTTTACTGAGATATCTTGCATATCGGCGATCTCATCAAATGTCTGGGATTGAAATACCTTCAACTCCACAATCAGTCTTTGCTCCAGGGGTAAAATAGCGAGCATCTTGCCAATTTGATTGTTCTGCTGTTGTTCTCCCAGTTTGCTATCCGGTTCATCTTTCGAATCATTGGCTATCGATTCAAAAATGTCCTTGTCATCCTGATCATTGCCGCTGGATTGAGTCGTCATCAAGCGTTTACGCCGATTCATATCCACGGCTTTGTTGTGCGCGATGCGGAAGATCCAGCTACTGAATTTTGCATCTCCCCTGAACCTGTGCAGATTCCGGTACACTCCGAGAAATACCTCCTGCAGCAAATCCATGGCATCCGAACTGTTTCCGGTCAAGCGCAAACCGAGGTTATAAACCTTGCCCTCATGGCGTTTGACCAGTTTCTCCCAGGCGAGCGCCGACCCATTAAGCGCGGCCGCAATTAACGCTGCATCTTCATCAATCAGGCTCATATGCCCCTTTCCTGCGCAATCTACCTGGTTTGAGGTTATTCAGAAATCGATGCCAAATATCGTGGATATTAGTCATTAATATCGTTCGAACCACAAAATAGTACATTTCGCTGGATACTGGTACCAGGAAAGCCTTGGGATCCTAGTTACTTATGTCGCAAATGGAGATGGGAAAGTTTGGATTTAGCGGAATTCGGGTCTGATATCCGAGAAGAAGTCGGGATTCCAAGCATTGGCACAAGCCTGCTGATTCCGACTCGACGACTTCCCCGGGGTCACTAAGACCGGCGCTTCGACCACACCCATATACCGGTGGTCGCCACGAGGATGAAAAGGATTGCCATCAAGTCCACCAATATGACGCCGAGGTTTCCCAGTAATCGGCCGCTATGGATATCCAGTATCAGGCGCTCCCAACTCAGCAGCGAACTCGCATAATCATTCCTGATGGACGCAATCAGTCGTGCATCGGGCTGAGAATTTTCATTCCACTGCACAGAGGTGTCGACATGGGGAGAGGCTGACCAGGTTAATGCATCGAGATCGGCCACAATTAGCTGGGATGACCGGTCCAGAATTAACTCTCCGGTCAGGTCACTGCCAATCCTGGTGATACCAGAGGGCACTCCAACCAGGCTTCCAAGAATCCCGATGAGTTCCCCTTGCTCAGTAATCAGCACGAGCTGATTCTCGGTGGCTATTGCATAACCAAACTCGGTATCTATCATCCCCACCAGCGTATTGAAACTACCGGGAACTCTTAACTCATTAAAATAGAGCGCGTCTCCAATCAGACTCGCACGCTGACTATTTGAGGAATAGCTGCTTGAGATTTCGGGAACTTCAATAGCATACCAGCGCAGCAATGCGGTACTGGATAGGAATCGATTATCGAGACTCAGGGAAGGACTGTAATGCAATAGCAGGCCAGAAAAGGAGAGCACGATTACAAACAGGGCACTGACAACTCCCATTCGACGATGGAGACTGAGATATAGCCGAAGTCCAGTTAAAGAATCTTCAGCTTCGTTGTCAGACGTCTTTTTTCTCAATACAGATGTGTGCTCAGGTGAAGACAGATTCTGCCAGGTAAAGCACTAGACGGGAAACATTGATCATGGCTTTTACCGATAGGGTTGCTCCGGAAATTCCATCAATATGTCGATCCAGTCGTTGACGCTCTTCTATCGAAGCCCCATTGAATTGGCGCGTAAAGAAATCGTATTTAATCTCCCATCCTCTGGATTCTCGAAATGCCAGCACCTTGATTTCTTCAATCTGATTTTCGCTGACGACCACGCCAACGGTAATAGGCTCAGTCTTTCCAATCTCATCCATGACCCAGGCCGAACGAGACTCATCACCCCAGTAACGAAGGCGCAGGTAATCGGGTTTATGCCCCAGAATAGACTCGGCAACTTGTTTCTTTTCACCGCTTATCCACACCGTGTCGCTGGAAGGTAGATCGCCTGCAAAAACACGGCTCAGGAAATCAGCCGGCTCTATAGAATCATCGCTGGCCAATACAGCCGGTAGCGACAGGGTGATCAATACCGCAATAAGTGCCTTTACTCTTTTATTCATCCTATTACCCATTAGCTGCTTCATTCCTTACCAAATTAGAACTGCCAACCAACCCCAACATTAAATCCATCCAGATCACGATCCATGTCATCGTCTTCAAACTGGTAGTCCAGTTTTAGAACAGCGTTATCTGTTAACCAGTAGTTGAATCCAACCAGGCTGCGACTGGTCGCCGAGTCGTTGGCGGCTGCAACATTGCTCGCGGCCCGTTCATTGGTGCGTTCGAAACGATAGAAGGCACCAAAATTGGAGTTAAAGCGATAGGAAGGCTCTATGTAGTAACCGTACTGGCTCTCACGGCCCAGGCCATTGTTGCTGAAATCGTTGTTGGCAACGCTTTCAATGGAATCATCAATATCCCATTCTGCCCACAGGGCACGCAGTCCCCAGGGATCGGACTGATAGACGACGTGAGCCTCGGTCAGCAAGCCGTCCAGTTCGTCGACGCTATTGCCGAATATATCGAACACCCCGTCTCTGCCGATATTGCCACGAGTACGGGCGTCTTGAGTCATGTCATCCTGGTAATGCAGTGTCAGCCCCAACTCCAAGCCAGGCACACCGGTGTAACGCAGCCGACCGGTGTAGCCAAGTCCATCCATTTCGGCGCGGGCACCGCTCTGGCGGGAATCGCGTATGGCCAGCTCGCCGCCGTTGCCACTCTCGAAGAAC
>DMJN01000156.1 GCA_003451715.1 Gammaproteobacteria bacterium
GGTTCAGGCCAGCCCTTCAATTCGAAGTGATGATGCAGCGGCGCCATTCTGAAAATGCGCTTACCGGTCAGCTTGAATGAGGCTACCTGCAGGATCACCGATACGGTTTCCATGACGAATACACCACCCATAATAAACAACACGATTTCATGCCGGGAGACAATTGCCATAACGCCAAGAGAGGCGCCCAGTGCAAGCGCTCCCACGTCACCCATAAAGATTTGTGCCGGATAGGTATTAAACCAGAGGAAGCCCATTCCGGCCCCGACCAGTGCACCGGCAAAAATTACAACTTCACCTGATCCGGATACGTTAGGAATATTCAAATAGGCAGAGAATTCGCTATGGCCAGCCAGGTAGGCTATTACTCCAAGCGCACCACCGACCATAACAGTGGGTAATATTGCCAGGCCATCGAGTCCATCTGTGAGATTTACCGCATTGCTGAAACCGACAATTACGAAACAGCTGATCGCTATATAGAAAATACCCGTATTGATTGCAACGTCTTTGAAAAATGGCACTATGTATTCAGTTTCTATTGGACTGATCGCGGTGTAATAGAGAACTATGGAGGCAATCGACCCAATAAGCGTTTGCCAGATAAGTTTCCAGCGTGGCGATAATCCAGTTGGATCCTTCTCGAATACTTTTCGATAATCATCTACCCAGCCAATTGCGCCATAAAACAGGGTGACCAGAAGCACAATCCATACGTAGTGATTGGTTAAGTCAGACCACAGCAGCGTGCTTATGGCGATACTGACCAGTATCAAGGCGCCACCCATGGTTGGGGTGCCTGCCTTGCTGAAATGAGTTTCCGGCCCATCATCACGAACCACCTGCCCGATTTGATGGTAGTTGAGTCTCCGAATCATCGACGGGCCTATAATTAACGACACTACCATGGCTGTAAGAATGCTGAATATGCCGCGTACAGTGATGTACTGCAGCACGGCAAAGTTATTATCGAATTGCATCAAGTAATCAGATAACCAAACCAGCATTAGTCGCCCTCGCTTATCATCAAGCCACTTACTACCGTCTCCATGTGAGATCCTCGTGATCCTTTCACGAGGAAAACAGTGTTTTCGTTTGTGATTTCTTTACATGCTGCTACTAATTCTGCCTTGTCGGAAAAATGTCGTGCCTTGCCTCCAAAAGCCTGCACCCCTAACAGCGAGTATTCCCCAACTGCCCAGAATTCATCAACTCCTGCGCGGCATGCATACTCACCCACTGCCGAATGAGCTGCCGCAGTTTCTGCTCCGAGTTCCTTCATGTCCCCCACAATAAGCACTGTGGTCCTGGGATAAGTCACCAGCACATCGATAGCCGCGATGAATGAAGTCGGACTGGCGTTGTAAGTATCATCGATCACGCAACAGCCATTAATTCCCGTTAAAGGATTCAGCCTGCCTGGAACGGGGTTAAGGAGCCTCAGTCCTGCACGTACATCATCCAGAGTGGCTCCTGCCTCCATCGCCGCACTGGCGGCGGCAACGGCATTATCCACATTATGTTTACCGAGCAATTTGAGCGCTATGTCCTGGCTGCCTGCCGGGGACAGTAAGGTGAATGAAATACGCCCCTGACTATCCATTGTGCAGTTAGTTGCACTGTAGCTCACCGACGTTTCAGAGCTGCCTGCACTGAATAACACGACATTTTTAGAAGCGGCGCGCGCAATCCATTGCTCTACGTTGGGATCATCGGCGTTTAGAATGAGGATTCCTGATTCATGGAGACCTTCAATTATTTCTCCTTTTCCCTCAACGATTCCCTGTAAACTTCCGAATCCCTCTATATGTGCTGCAGTAGCATTGGTAATGAGCGCGATATCCGGCTGTGTTTTATCGACGCTAAAGCTGATTTCACCCGCACAATCGGCCCCCATTTCGACCACGGCAAACCGGTGTTCGTCATTCAGCTGCAACAGGGTGAGCGACACACCAATGGTGTTGTTGAGATTTGCATGAGTGACCAGGGTAGCAGCCCGATAGCTCAAGATGCTGTTGATCATCTCTTTTACAGTGGTCTTCCCTTGACTACCAGTAAGAGCAATTACAGTGGCTGAGCTACGCTGACGATTTAGTTTTGCTATCTCCCCCAGCGTCAGATGGGTATCTGCGACACGCAACAGCGGGATTTCGTGATCCATTTCTCGTGACACGATGGCACCCGAGGCTCCCTTTTCTTTTGCCTCGGATACGAAAGCATTGCCATCGAATCTTTCACCATTCAGAGCCAAGTAGGCATCACCCCTGGCAAGTGTCCTAGTGTCAGTGGATAGTTGATTAAACACAACATCGTTTCCGATGAGTTCACCACCCAATTGTTGAGCCAGTTCCGACAAGGTCATCATTCCTATCAAGCTTGCTGAGCTCCACTGTTAATTTCTACGCATTTTCAAGGCGAGCCGCACCTGATTTGCATCGCTGAATATTATTCTTTCACCACCCGACTCCTGATAGGTCTCGTGACCTTTGCCAGCCACCAACACCACATCTCCTGCGGCCGCTTTTTCGATGGCAAAAGAAATTGCCTCGGCTCGGTCTCTTTCTACGGTGACATCCGAAGGATTAGAAATTCCACTCATAATATGTTGGATAATTTCATCGCCCTGCTCATTTCTGGGATTGTCGTCGGTGATAATCAAGCGATCGGCGTTTTGTTCGGCAATCTCCCCCATCATGGGTCGTTTTCCTTTATCTCGATTACCACCGCATCCAAAGACGCACCAGACATTTCCTGAGAAATGATCTCGCAAGGCAACTAGTGCACTTTTCAATCCATCGGGCGTATGCGCGTAATCCACTACTGCGGTAATCGATTCATTGTTTCCAATAATTTCCATTCGCCCGTTGACGGGTCGCAACTCTGAAATTTGTTCACAGAGTTCTTCGATATTGATTTGTTTCTTGCGTGGAAGATAATTGATCAAGGCAGCGACTGTCGCCAATACATTGCTGAAATTAAAATAGCCAATCAGCTTTCCGTGGATCTTGCCTTTTCCTATTGGAGTAGCAATTACTGCCTCGAATCCCTGGCGGGTGAGTTCCAGTTTTTCTGCATAAACCGAAGCGATTGAATTTTTAATACTGTAAGTCGTAATATCCACATCCCTCTCAATTCCATTGATAATTGCCAGGGCATAGGGATCATCCAGATTGATAATGGCACTACGCAAACCTTCAACCAGAAACAATTTCTTCTTGTTTTCCGCATAGTCCTGCATGCTTTCGTGATAATCCAGGTGATCTCTGGTGAGATTGGTAAATATCGCAGTATCGAAATGCACGGCATTCACGCGTTTTTGATGCAGCCCAACAGATGATACCTCCGTCACCACTGGATCAATCCTGTCGACAACCATTTCTGCCAGGGCCATCTGGGTGAACACCGCATCCGGAGTAGTCAGTTGCGTCTCCTTCATCTCGCCGCAGATTCCGTACCCCAGCGTACCTATTACTCCGCACTTATACTCCAGCGCAGTTAGCACCTGGGCAATAAATTGGCTGCAACTGGTTTTGCCATTGGTACCGGTAATCCCAAATACACTGAGCATGGAACTCGGATTGGAATAGAAGCGTGCTGCAATCTCGCTGATCTTGGCTGAGAGACCATCAATGGCAACAATTGCGATACCTCGATGGATTCTTATACCCTGCCACCCTCCGCCGGATTCGGCAAGGACTGCGACACAACCCAGTTCAATAGCCTGATCGATATAGTCTCGCGCATCATGATTGCGCCCAAAACAAGCGATGAAGAGATCGCCCGTTACCAATAAGCGGCTGTCCATCTGCACGCCGGTAATCTTTACATCGAGTTCCTGGGGAAGTGGTTCAGGCAGTTCTACAAGACCGCCAATTAATTCGAGCAAGGATACAATTGGATTCAATTTCTCTGCCGTATTCATTGCTATAAAGAAGAGAGTTCCATGGTCTGGTCTGCAGGAATCTTATCCGGGGCAATTTTCAGTATTCGCATAGCACCGGATGCAATTCGTGAAAAGACTGGGGCCGCCACCTGGCCGCCATAATGTTCTTCACCTTTCGGTTCATTGA
>DMJN01000279.1 GCA_003451715.1 Gammaproteobacteria bacterium
TCGGGTCTGAACTACTACAATTTACGAGTAGTTGACGCTTCTGTTTTCCCAACTCTCCCTAATGGAAACATTAACGCACCTGTAATTATGGTCGCAGAAAAAGTTGCCGATGTTTTTCTCGGTAAAAATCCTCTTCCCTTGGCAGACGTATCAATAGCGGTTCCATTAGGATGGGAAAATTCACAGCGCACTGGAAAGCCGGCAAGAAGCATTAATCTTAATTAGTCTTGCGGTTTTGCTTAGTTGATGAACCTATATCAATTCTAAACCCCACTTAACCCCTCTAAAATCTCTGGGTTTTTAGGATTTTTTCTTGAGTGGATTTCAAAAAGATCCCTACAACCATTACTCCCTGATTTAGAGTTTAAATATAAATAAGTGCCCCCCTTCCGGCAGCATGGTATTTCCGCCCACTGCTCCGGCTATTCCAGAGAAATTTCCAGAGGCTATTGCTACATAAGTCTCACCGTCTAGTTGGTAAGCTACAGGTTGGCTGCGTATCCCTCCGCCAATACGGAAACGCCACAGCATTTCGCCAGTTTCTGCATCAAGCGCTAGAGCATGGCCGTCCTGACTGCCGGTAAATACTAGACCACCTTCAGTGCTCAGAACGCCTGCCATGATTGGCTCGGGGTCTTTATAACGCCAGACGACTTCCCCGGATTGATAATCTATTGCCGAGATGTGGCCATATGCCGAGCCATCCTGAGCATCCACAGGAATAAATGTGCCACCTGTATATTGATTTCCCTCAACAAAGACAGAAAGCCCTTTTTCCATCTGATTACAGCTTTCGATGACAGGAATGAAGGTTAGCCCAAGATTAGGATTCAATGCTCCAGTTACCGAGCCATTCATGCCACCGCCGGCACCAGGGCAGATTCGCACCATCGGTTCCTCTGAGGGCACCATTTCTGGATTTACAACCGGTCGACCGTTTGGTTCCATGCTAGTAGCCCAATTCAGTTGTTCAACATAGGATGTTGCACGCAGGAATTCACCGGTCTCTCTATTAAGAGCGTAATAGAATCCATTGCGGTTTGCCTGGACTAAACCTTTTATGGTCTCACCTTCATGCTCGTAATCAACCAAAAATAAATGAGTGTTGCCGTCATAGTCCCAGATATCGTGAGGGGTGAATTGAAAATACCAGAGACGCTCTCCTGTATCAGGATCAATGGCTAACACGCTGTCAGAGAATAAGTTGTCCCCCAAGCGGACATCGCCGTTCCAATCCGGTGAAGGATTTCCTGTCGTCCAATAAAGCACATCAAGGTCAGGGTCATAAGCCCCATATGTCCAAGAAGGTGCGCCTCCAGTTTCGTAGGAGGTGCCTGACCAGGTTTCTACTCCAGGTTCGCCAGCCGCAGGGACTGTATAGTGTCTCCAAACACGTTCACCAGTTTCTACATCATATGCATCAAAAAACCCTCTAACTCCAAATTCGCCTCCTCCGACACCAATTACCGCAATATCCTTCGCAATGAGGGGTGGCGATGTAGCGCTTAATCCCTTCTTGTAATCATCAATTACAGTATTCCAAAGAAGTTCACCGGATTTCCGGTCAAAGGCGAGTAATCGCGCGTCGAGAGTAGCCATAAAAATTGTATCGCCATGAATAGAAGCGCCACGGTTAACAGGGCCGCAACATATTCGCAAGTCTTCCGGTTGCTGATGATCATATCGCCAATAGAGTTCACCAGTTCTAGCATCAAGAGCAAACAAGCGATTATATGAGGAAGTTATATACATTATGCCGTCGTAGATTAAGGGCGACACGGAGAACTGTCCCACAGTGCCTGTGGGAAATGCCCAAGCTAGTTGAATGTTATTAATGTTTTCTGGGGACAATTCAGTGATTGGGCTGTGGCGATAATTGCTATAACCGCCGCCGTACTGAATCCAGTGATCGGTTAATTCTTGTGCTGTGTTTTGTAAAGCCTGTGTTACGCCTCCGAGATTATCCCCTATGGGATTTTCATTAATCCAATGGGTTGGCAAGTCAGCAAATAACTCTGCTGGCTCCTCTAAAGCAAGGTTAGGTGAAGAAGTCGAATCCTCTGCAGCCAGAGAAGCGACCTGATCAGTCGCTAGAGTGGGCTCGGAACTGGTTTGCGGTTCCTGCCCGCAGCTCGCAAGTATTGAAAGTAGCGAAATTATGGCCGTGTTTCTGACTAACTGTAATAATGAAGACGAATAGGTAGTGTTCATGGCTGATACCTCCTCTAAAAAGAAACGTAGGTCAGAGTAGAAAGCTTAGATGTCTGGTCAATTCAACTCTGGAGTATAAGCTCCATTAATTACTAAATATACCAAAGTAATTATTTGCCCAATCTCAGAACTTATCAAGCCAACCGATCCTATGGCTTTCCTGTTCATAATTTACACTCCTAATACGTTTTAAATTGAGTTTTTCCTGACAGTTAAACATGATAAAAAAGGACCACTCTGTTGGGCTTTTTTTTGCGAAGGCTTTATTGGAATAGTCTTAACTAAGGAATTTTAAGTGGCAGTTTGTAAGTCGTCAGATGATCTGG
>DMJN01000079.1 GCA_003451715.1 Gammaproteobacteria bacterium
ATAACGCCCTTCACCGCGCCCGTAGGCTGGCCACGGCTGGTTACCAGGGGTGGTAGCGCGTGAAAAGCCCGGAATAGATAGGAAGACCCATCGACCAGTACGAGTTCATTGGGTTCCGCCACGGCTTCGAGTTCCTTAGTTAGTCGAACCTGAAAAATGCATCTCGATACAGATTTCAAGCAATTAGCTTCAACCATTGCAAATATTTCGACCTAAAAACTGCAGCTACATGCATTTTTCTGGTCGACTAAGTTGCACATGGATGTGCAACCATTGCCCGTTAAGGGCAATGCGAGTGTGCCAAAAGCCAAAAGCAAGTAAAATCGCACTTTTACGCTAGCTTTTGGCACACGACATCCTGAAAAAGTCAGGGATGACTTTTTCAGGATCGACTAGTTAGGGCCTGTCTGGTAAACACAGCTGGCAATACCTTCTGCCACATTGCTTAGTAACTGCGCGTAACGGTCTACTTTTGCTATGGAGCCACTCAGCCGATTCCCCAGCAAATCGATCGTTTCCATTTGTACGGCTCGACCTTCAAGCAGGGTGGGGACCAGTGATCGACTCGAGTCTGCCTCCATTAACAGGCAGTCCGGTTGCAGTTCCTGAATGCTCGCGCGAAGTTCCAGAACCTGCCGCATGCTGGGCTGAATTTCGGGATTGTCCAATAACGCCAACCCATGACGGATACCATACTGACTCTCGAAGTACCGGTAGGCATCGTGGTAAACCAGATAATTACTGTTCACTGGCGCAGCAAACATGGCATCGATAGAGTCCCCTAGGGCTGCCATTTCGGACTCAAACCTGGCGAAGTTTTCTCGATAAGACGATGCGTTAGGCGGGTCCAGGTTACTGGCTCGGTCTGTAAATGCCTCCGCAATCAATACCGCATTCCTCGAATCCAACCAGAGATGTGGATCCAGCTGATTATTATCGGAAGTGATTAATTGCAAACCTACAAGAGCGCTCACATTGAGCACCTCTCCCCGCTCAGCTCTTCTCGAAAACACATCGGCCAGAAACACTTCGAAGTCGGGGCCAATCCAGACGAGTAAATCAGCCCCTGCCAGGCTGGTTCGGTCGGAAGGAGAAATACTGTACTGATGGGGAGAATCATTCTGATCGATTACGGCTGTGACCGTGCCGTTATTATCAACAATCGCTTCGATAATAAATTGCAGCGGTCGAACAGTAGTCGCAACGTCGACGTCAGCCGCGGCGTACCCGGATATGAGAAGAGCAATTAAGAGACTGCTTACAAATTTATACATGGCACAGCGCGGGGAGTTGGGCCTGACATCGGTGTTATGATATACCATTGTCCCCGTTGCTCCTACGTGGGCCACTGCATTGCTCTTCGTCAGCCCTTTAATCCCTCAGGCCGGCTAGTAGCCAGAAACAGAAACTGGATATAGATATGGGCTCTTCGAGTCAGAATCAGGATGCACTAATAGTGGCCAGCAAGGTCACAAAATCCTTCGGAGACCGAAATATCCTGCATGATATTGAGCTTTCTATTCACCAGGGACAGGTTGTTACATTGATTGGTCCTAATGGTGCAGGAAAAACTACCCTGGTAAGAATTCTGCTGGGTCTGCTGACGGCAGATAGCGGTTCGGTTGCTCACCAGGAGGGATTACGCATCGGCTATATGCCTCAACGCGTCAGCATTGAGCATACGCTGCCCATTACCGTGCGGCGCTTCCTGCAATTGGCAAATCCCCATCAGCCTGCGCAGATCGACGAAACACTGCAGAGCCTGAATATCGTTGGGTTGCAACATCAGCAACTGGTTGACATCTCAGGTGGCGAGCTGCAGCGGGTACTCCTGGCCAGAGCCTTGTTGCGTAAGCCACACTTACTAGTTCTGGACGAACCGGCACAGGGTGTGGATTTGGCAGGGCAGGCTGAGCTATACCAACGGATCGGCGACATACGTTCCGAGCGCGGCTGCGGGATCTTAATGATCTCCCATGACCTGCATCTGGTCATGGCCGCAACGGACGAAGTCGTCTGCCTGAATCGCCACGTGTGCTGCCATGGAAAGCCAGAACAGGTGAGCAACGACCCCGCATTTCTGGACCTGTTTGGCGACAAGGTGTCGCCTTCTCTGGCTGTCTACACACACCGTCACAATCATGAGCATGATCTAACTGGTGATGTAAAGGAATCCGGCCTTGATTGATTCCTTCGCCCAACTATTATCTGCAGACTTCTTCCTGCTTGCCTTGCTGGCTGGGCTAAGCCTTGCCCT
The DNA here is from genome assembly GCA_003451715.1 of Gammaproteobacteria bacterium. GTDB lineage: Bacteria > Pseudomonadota > Gammaproteobacteria > Pseudomonadales > Pseudohongiellaceae > UBA9145. The sequence continues at coordinate 2,258 of DMJN01000079.1, forward strand.
GGTAGCCGGCCCTCTCGGCTCATTTATTGTATGGCGCCGCATGTCCTATTTTGGCGATACCCTGGCACATTCGGCCTTGCTGGGTATTGCGATTGGCTTGATTACCGATAGCAGTCCTCAGTTAAGCATAATTGTTAGTTGTCTGCTGCTCGCCGCTCTACTGGCAGTTCTCGACAGAAAACCCTCTATCTCTACCGATACACTGCTGGGAATACTCGCCCACAGCACCCTGGCAATAGGGGTTGTAGTGCTCGCTCTCACGGAATCTATCAGGGTCAATCTGGAGGCCTATTTGTTTGGTGCGTTGCTGACTATCAATGCTACGGATCTGGCTTGGGTGGTAGGGGTAGTGATCTTGGTGGGATTCACTCTTCACCGATTCTGGAACGACCTGTTATCGACCACCGTACATGCCGAGATTGCCAGGATTGAAGGAGTTAATGTCGATCGGCTCAACCTGATTTTGATTCTGCTGATTGCGCTGACGATTGCCGTCTCAATGAAAATTGTGGGTGTGCTACTGATTACCTCGCTGCTCATCATCCCGCCGGCCGCAGCGCGACGACTGGCTGATACCCCAGAAAGAATGGCATTGCTGGCGAGCCTGATCGGGGCTGCATCGATCCTGATTGGATTGATTGGCGCTTTCTATCTTGATGCCCCGGTTGGACCGACTATCGTGGTCTGCGCAACCCTGGTGTTTCTAGCCATTTTTTTCGCACCAGTTGGACAGAAAGACTAAGCCCCCCAATTACTCAGAAGCTGCAGGTATGCCGCCAATAAATCACGATCACGATGGGGAAGTCGTAGCACGGCGTAGAGTTCTCCATCGGGATTGATTACAGAGATGTGGCCACTGTGCTCGATAGTATACTCCTGCTCGGCTGATTCTATGCCATCATGGGAGACCGCTTCTGCTAATGCTTCATGATGGACATACAGCTGGGCCGCCAGTGCTGACAAGCTTTGTGCATCTCCACTTAGACCGATGAATTCATCATTAAATGAGTTGATATAGCGGGCCATAATCGCCGGCGTGTCTCGCTGTGGGTCAACAGTAACCAGCACAATCTGTGGCAATGGAGCAGTTTTTACCTGCTTCAATGATTGATAGAACGGCTTCAGTTCCATCATGGTTAGTGGGCAAATGTCAGGACAGGAAGTAAAACCGAAGAACAGCAGCGACCAGCGGCCTCGCAGTCTGTCGGAGGAGAAGATGCTGCCATGGTGATCCACCAGCTCGAAACGGTCCAGTGGCATGGATTGTTGATAGATAGTGGCGCCCAGATCCCGCAGCTCACCAAGCTGTTGCCGATTGGACTGGGCCGTAAGCAATGAAACAAAGAAGACTACTAACGCCAGGTCGATGATCGCGAAAGCGAGCAGACCTAGTTTGATGTTGCGGGTGAGTTTCACCTTAGAACAGGTAGTGATCGACCACCAGGGCGACAAACAAGAGTGCCAGATACACGATCGAATACCGAAAGGTATCCATCGCAGTGGCGGGCTTGGGTTTAAACATCAACAAACTTGACCAGACCAGGAATCCCAGACCCAGAGCAACGGCTGCAACCAGATACAGCGGCCCACTCATGCCAGAGAAAAATGGAAAGACACTGACAATCGACAGGATTGCCGTGTAGACGATGATATGCACCTTGGTGACAAATTCACCATGGGTGACGGGTAGCATGGGAACGCCACTCTTGGCGTATTCTTCCTTGCGATGGATGGCCAGCGCCCAGAAATGAGGCGGTGTCCAGGCGAAGATAATCAATACCAGGATCAGTGCATCCGGTTCAATGGAACCGGTGACTGCAGACCAGCCCAACAGTGGAGGCATGGCTCCGGAAAGCCCGCCTATTACTATGTTCTGAGGCGTGGCATGCTTCAGATACCCAGTGTAGATAAAGGCGTAGCCTACGAAGGATGCCAGGGTCAGCCAGGCACTCAAGGGGTTTACCCAGAACAACAGAATCGCCATTCCAGTGACGCCAATGGCTATTGCGAAAACAAGTGTCTGCTTCGCATCTACCCGCCCCTGAGGCAGAGGCCGATTGTGAGTCCGCTTCATCAAAATGTCGATCTTGCGATCGATCAGATGATTAACAACAGCGCCGGAAGCGGCCACCAGGGCTATACCAAGGTTTCCCAGAATCAGGATATTGAGTGGAACCATGCCTGGGACAGCGAGAAACATGCCCACCAGCGACGTCAGGATCATTAACATAACCACACGAGGCTTGCACATCTCATAGAAGTCACGCCAAGTTGCAGCTGGATTAGAGGTTAGTTCCGTCACGGGCCTACTTAATACGAATCAGAATCTTGTGGAGCTGGTGTTCAGGTGGTACACCTGTCTCAAAACTCATCGCTATCAATCCAATTTTGAGCGCCAGCATTCAACCATGTTTTACCTGGATTCTCAAGTTGAGGCTCCGGAAATTGATATGCCACCACTCAAAGCCTGATGCAATTCCATAGGAATTATGAGTGGTTGTTAATGAATTGTGGACACAACATTTAACAGTGACACGAGGCTGTTAAGAAATCCTCGGATTGGTGCGGAATTGGTAGGATTTCGGGTTCAGAACAGCTTGCGGAGAATGGTGTTTTTCTATAGGATTCCGTTACGCGAGAGGTGCGAGAGGTGTGCGAAAAATCTTCTAGTTCTTGTAATGTTTGACGAAATAGAAAAGTGGTAAAGCAAGAGAAGTAGAAGAGGCGTTAATGCCCCCGCCCAGAATGACATAATTATAAGGGATATCGCTGGAAAGCAACAAAAAGTTGAGTGGCACAAATAAAGCTCACACCCCTGCGCGTGCAGCTGTTTCTGTTACACCGGCCCGGATCCCTGGGACGAAATGGGTACATTAGGACGAATTCTCTTCAACTCGGTAGGATGACTTCGTAGTCTTCCTGCCGATTTGAGTACGTTTGTAATTTATAAAAGGAATACTGGTTTATGACTTTAGCGGTCGTTCTTCTTATTCTGGTGATTGGATCAGTTATTTTCCACTTCGCCAGTCCGTGGTGGTTTACCGATATTGCAGCTAACTGGGAATCCATTGATTTTGCTATGGACCTCACCCTTTGGGCATCAGGAATCGCCTTCATTGTGATAAATCTGTTCCTGATTTACTGCATATACAAGTTCCAGCAGAAAGAGGGCCACAAGGCCGTTTATGAGCCTGAAAATACCAAGCTTGAAGTCTACCTGGGATCGTTCACTGCTGTTGGTATAGTCGCCTTGCTGGGCCCAGGCCTGTTCGTTTGGGCACTCTTCGTAAATGTCCCGGAAGATGCTACCGAAATGGAGGTGCTTGGACAGCAGTGGCAGTGGCAATACCGCTACCCGGGCGCCGATGGACTGCTTGGTACTGCAGATGTCCAGTTTGTCAGCGAATCCAATCCCTTCGGTATTAACCCGGAAGATCCTAATGGACAGGATGATATTCTGGTCAATGATCCTAATATGCGCCTGCCCGTTGGCCAGCCGGTAAAAGTCCTGCTGCGCTCCACTGATGTGCTCCACAACTATTCCGTGGCGCAATTTCGGGTGAAGATGGATATCGTGCCCGGACAGACTACCTATCTCTGGTTCGAACCCACGGAAACAGGCACCTTCGATCTGTTTTGTGAAGAGTATTGTGGTATCGCCCACTTTACTATGCGCGGTGCGGTTATTGTAGAGACTCAGGCCGAGTATGATGCCTGGCTGGCCGCGCAACCCACTTTCACAGATACACAGAATGCTCCAGCGGCTAATACTTTAGCCGGCCAGACGCAATACGCCGTATGCGCTACTTGTCACGGAGCCCAGGGCGAAGGCAATCAGGCGCTGAACGGTCCCAAACTTGCCGGACTGCAAGCCTGGTATATAGAGCGTCAGATCCGGTATTTCCAGGATGGCG
>DMJN01000266.1 GCA_003451715.1 Gammaproteobacteria bacterium
TGTCTTGACCGTCGAACAACACTCGGCCGGCCATTGGGTTTAGCAGCCCGGAAATGATATTCAACAGGGTCGTCTTGCCACACCCGGAAGGTCCCAGCAAGGCATAGGCTCCACCGTCCTGCCATTTCTGGTTGAGCGGATTCACGGCGTTGCTATCACTTCCATGATAGCGATGTGCGATACCGGCCAACTCGATGCCTGCCATGCTAATCTCCCGCTCCTGCCCGGCCGTGCACGAGCCTGTTTTGTGAATCGAATAACATGGCATTTTCCTGGCTGACGTAGAAATCGACATCTTCGGCTTCGCCAAATTCTCTTATGCCATGCAGTAGCGCAACCCAGGCTGAGGAGTTGAACTGAAAGTGCACAAAACTCTCCGAGCCAGACAGTTCGGTAACAGACACTCTGCCCTTCAATTGGATGTCGCTGTCCTGTTCTGCCTGCAGCGTTAGATGATGCGGCCTTATAGCGAGCGTGTAGCTGCCGTCCTGAGGCGTCGAAGCAGACAGGGGAATTGGCGCACCCGACTCTGCCAGCCTGAATCGACCGTCGCTGCATTGCAGGTCGATGGTATTCAATGGAGGATCAGAAAATGTGCACGCCGCCTGTAGCAAGGCCGGTTGTCGATAGGTTTGCAGTGTGGCACCAAACTCCACCAGGCTGCCCTGATGCAGACAGGCGGTGTTGCCTCCCAGTATCAGCGCTTCACCAGGCTCCGATGTGGCATAGACGAACACACAGCCCATCTCGGCAAATAAGCCCGGTAACTCGGCGCGTAGTTCTTCGCGCAGTTTGAAGTCCAGATTTGCCAGCGGTTCGTCCAGCAAGACCAGGTCGGCCCGCTTTGCCAGGGCACGCGCCAGCGCTACGCGTTGCTGTTGTCCACCGGACAGTGTAGCCGGTGTTCGCTGCAATAATTCCGTTAACTTCAGAAGCTCGGCAACTTCATGAACTCGTCGCTCTACTTCTTTTGCCGGCTGTCCGATTACAGTTAAGGGAGAGGCAATATTGTCGTATACCGTCAGCGTCGGGTAATTGATAAATTGCTGGTAGACCATCGCAACATTGCGTTTCTGCACGGGGATACCAACTACCGATCTGCCATCGAAATCAATTTCACCAGAATCGGGTTTATCCAGACCTGCCATCAGACGCATCAGGGAAGTCTTTCCCGACAGGGTAGGTCCGAGTAGGATATTCAGCTCACCCCGTTCAAGCGTTAGACTTATATCGTCGACATAGATTTCATCGCCAAGCTTTCGGGCGACATTGCGCAGTTCGAGCATATTGCTTCCGGTCAGTTTATTGGATACGACTGCTTTATGTAATTGGACAGCGACGTAGTTTGTTTCTCGTCAAATTGGTAACCCAGCTTGGAACGTCGCCACAGAATGTCCTCGGCTGTCCTGGCCCATTCTTCCCTGCACAGGTAGTCAACTTCACGTTGATACAGATTATTACCAAATTTCACGCCGAGGTCACCCAGACCTCTGGCATCTCCGAGTATGTCGTAGCTTAGAGTGCCATAACTTGCCAACCATCGGTTGATCATATCTGGTCCCAGCCAGGAATATCTGGATGCCAATTGTTTAAACAGGGTTTCCGGCTGGTCAAAATCGCCTCCGGGAAGCCTGGCCTGCCTGGTCCACGCTGAGCCCATGCCGGGAAAGCAGCATCCGAGCTTGTTCATTACATGTTCGGACAAAACGCGGTAGGTCGTGACTTTTCCACCATAGACCGAAAGCAATGGGCTGGGATCCAGGTTCAGCTCGAGCCGGTATTCTCGTGATATCTTGCTGGCTGACTTGCCTCGCTGGTCGATAAGTGGCCGTACACCGGAAAAGGTATGCACGATATCACTGTGCAGAATTGAAGTCTCAAAATACAGGTTGACAATAGAGATCAAATAGCCAATTTCATCCGTAGAAATTTCCACTCTATCCAACTCTCCCTCAAATTCTTCTTCCGTTGTGCCAATCAGGGAATATTGCTCGAGATAAGGAATCACAAACACGATTCGCCCGTCATGATGCTGTAGCAGATACGCATGTTCACCATCATGGATTTTGGGAACCACGATATGACTGCCCTTCACCAATCGAATCTGATGGGGAGCCGGTTTATGGGTCAATCCTTCCAATAGGCTCGCCACCCAGGGGCCGGAAGCATTAACGATGACACGAAAAAAACGGATCGAATCCGAACCCTTAAGATGATCGCGTAACGTCACCTGCCAGCCTCCTTCTTCAGACGAGATTGCCGTACACTCGGTTCTGGTCAAGATGCTCGCACCCTGTTGCCTGGCCTGCAGTGCATTGAGTACAACCAGTCGTGAATCATCCACCTGGGCATCGAAGTACTCGAAACCTTTCCTGATGGCGGCGTTCAGTGGTCCGTCACGATCGAAGCGAATTGAACTGGAATGTTTGAAGCTTTTACGCCTGGTCAGATTATCATAGAGAAACAAGCCGGCCCGTATGAGTAGCGCATTACGTGAGTGAGGCAACTGAGGAATCTGGAACGCCATCGGTCTGATGATGTGTGGAGCGGCCATGACTAAGACATCCCTCTCCCTCAGCGCTTTTCGAACCAAACCGAACTCATAAAATTCGAGATAGCGTAATCCGCCATGAATCAACTTACTGCTTGAGGATGACGTGGCGCTTGCCAGATCCGATTTTTCACACAACACAACATCCAGCCCACGCCCTGCTGCATCGGCGGCAATCCCGGCACCATTAACACCCCCACCAATTACCAGCAGGTCGTGAGATACTTGAGAGTCAGTCACTTAATGATTTCTCAAAAAAAGATTTCGAATAGGGAATTTTGTGCGTCAATCTCAGTGCAACATAGTGTAACATGGCCGCCTTGCGACGAACTCGGCCAAGTAGTCAAATAGTCACCCCAGTCACCCGATGAAATTGTAACTGCAGAGGCCAGGGCAGATTTAACGAGCTTTCATGAGCAACTATATCCTCTCGATCGACCAGGGCACCACCAGTAGTCGTGCACTGATCTTTGACGAGTCTGCAAATCCGGTGGGACTCGGGCAGCTTGAATTCAAGCAACACTTCCCTGCCAATGGCTGGGTCGAACACGACGCGACTGAAATTTGGCAGACCACGCTCGATAGCTGTCGCACGGCCATGAAGAAGGCAGATATTGCTGCCGAGAGTATTTCCTGTATTGGCATCACCAACCAGCGTGAGACTACGGTGGTCTGGAATCGTGAAACCGGAAAGCCCATCCACAATGCCATCGTCTGGCAGGATCGGCGTACCAGCGATTACTGTGAACAACTCCGGCAACAGGGCATGCAGGAAAATATTCAGGAGAAGACAGGGCTTCTGATCGACCCTTACTTCTCAGCCACCAAACTGCGCTGGATTCTGGATAATGTAGCCGATGCACGACAACAGGCCGAAGAGGGATTGTTAGCCTTTGGAACAGTTGACAGCTACCTGCTCTGGCAACTCACCGGCGGCAAGAGTCATCGCACCGACGCCACCAATGCGTCGAGGACTATGTTGTTCAATATCAACGAGCAACAATGGGATGATGAATTGCTGG
>DMJN01000119.1 GCA_003451715.1 Gammaproteobacteria bacterium
TTGCCGAAGGGCTGGTCTGGCTTAAATGGATAGGTGTCGTGTATCTGACCTACCTGGGAGTAACTTCACTCAACAATTTCTTTCGTCACAAAAAATCCGATGAATCGACTGCTACCGGATCCTTTCAGCGAGGATTCTGGGTGTCACTAACCAATCCCAAGACTATCCTGTTCTTCAGCGCCTTCCTTCCACAGTTCGTCAGCGATGCAAAACCTTATGCTATTCAGATAGCCACTCTATCACTAATTTTCTGGCTGATTGCGTTGCTTATAGATTCGAGTTACGCGTTGCTCGCCGCACGAATTAGGAACGCATTTAGCAAACATGACCTGAATCGTATTCAAAATGGAATAAGTGGCACCTTTTATCTAACCGCCAGCGGCATACTCGGCAACAGCAATCGGATTTAGGCGAAAGCTCCTGCATTCACGAAGAAATGCATGGCTATACTGGCGAAGTATCCCAGGGCAATTGCCCAAGACCATTTGAGATGGGAAAAGAAAGTATAGATTCCCCTGGCCTGACCCATCACCGCCACACCCGCTGCTGATCCTATAGATAACATGGAACCACCCACTCCGGCTGTTAGGGTGACTAGCAGCCACTGTCCATGATTCATTTCTGGACTCATTTCCAGCACCGCAAACATCACGGGAATGTTGTCTACAATTGCCGAAGCGAATCCCACTAAAATATTGGCAGTACTGGCGCCCAGGTCAACATAGACAATCTCAGAAACCAGTGCGAGGTATCCGAAAGCGCCAAGGCCGCCGACGCATAAAATCACGCCATAGAAAAATATCAGGGTGTCCCATTCAGCTCGCTGTAAATTGTGATAGATATCGTAGGGCTGGTTACTGTCTCGAACGTCGTCGGTTCCCATCGATTCTTCAAACATAGCATCATCGCCGCTCAACACATCGCCTTTCACCAGCGAGCTGGCCATATCGGCATTCATGTAACTGGAATCTCTAAGCTGCAGGTAGTAGCCAAACAATTTCAGTAATCCAAGCCCGGTCATCATCCCCAATACTGGAGGTAAATACAGGAAGTTGTGGAATGACACCGCCATAATGACAGTAATGATAAAGAGCCCAACGACTATCCAGGCACCGAATTTTACTGTGGCTTTTTCGTTTATCGCCGCGGGTTTCTCATTAGAGATAGCCATACTCAGGATCCCTGCAGTGACCAACCAGTTCACGCCAGAGGGCAGAAAGAGAACAAAGAACTCTTGAAATTCAACCAATCCTGCCTGCCACACCATGAGCGTAGTGATATCACCAAAGGGGCTGAAGGCACCCCCGGCATTCGCAGCTACCACAACATTGATGCAGGCAATTGATACGAAACGACTATTATTGCCTCCTACCGCGGTGATTACCGCCGCCATCAGCAGGGCCGTAGTTAGATTATCCGCAATTGGTGAGAGGAAGAATGAAATCAATCCAGTAATCCAGAATATCTGTCTGAAGGAATACCCCTGGGAAACCAGCCTGACCCTTAACAGCTTGAACACGCCCCGCTCTTCCATGGTGTTGATGTAGGTCATTGCTGCCAGCAGGAATAGAAATAGTCCGACGAACTCAAGCAGATTGTGGCGTACCAGTTCTTCGGCAAGCTGAGTTTCACCCGCACCGATATACGCAATGGCAACAAGCACCCAGATTACACCTGCCGCCACAACGGCTGGTTTGGATTTACGCAGATGGATAGTTTCTTCGAAGATTATCAGCGTGTATGCCAAAACGAAGAAAGCTATCGCCGCATAACCAAGAGTACTGCCAGTAAGATTAAGCGTCGTGGCGTCTTCGGATGCTGCAAAAGCCATGAGCGGCAATAGAGTAAGCCACAGGAAAACCAGCCAGGGATAGACTGAACTAGTTGCTCTCAGGCGTAGGGATTTGATTCGCATAGGAAGGAAATTCCTGAATGTTGCTATTCTCATTTAGTTGCTTAAGAACGGATAGCTAGTCTATCGGTGATCAGTCGGCGCTGAAGTGTTTGCTTTTTCAAACCTGCACCAGCTGAATCCAGTTTCCACAGGTATCATCAAACACCGCTAGCCATGCACCTCCTGCATTAGTCGGCTTATCTTTAAAGTTCACACCCTTGTCAATCAGGTTTGCATACTCCTGATCGATATCTTCTGTATTCAGTACCGCGGCCGGTATTCCATCAGCGTAAATAGCCTGCTGAAAGGCCAGTGCAGCAGGGTGTGCGTTGGGTTCCAACAATAATTCTACGTTGGCATCGCCGCTCTCGCCGACTGTTAACCATCGAAATTCGCCGAGGTCGATATTATTAACTACTTCAAAGCCCAGTTTTTCAGTATAGAAAGCAAGCGCCCTGGCCTGATCTTCGACGAATACGCTACATAATTTGATCTGCATAAAGCCCTCCCAAGCTGAACGAAACACTGTAATACAATGACACACAATACAATTGAATTGGGCATACCCCTAGTTTATTCTTGAATGCTCCCAAAAATAAGTAACGAGAGTTATCAAGATGACTGACAAGAATTCTATAAAGGCTATATTCGTCGCGCTGGTAGTTGCTCCAACACTATTGTTCGCGCAGGCCGATATGCCGCCTGTCAATGACTTACCCAACCCTTATATTACCCAGGCCGGCTATTTCAAGATGCCTGCTGGCCGGAATTGGGGATCGTCCAGCACAGTCGATATCGATCTCGACGGCGAGAGCGTCTGGATTGCCGAACGCTGTGGTGGCAATATCAATGTCTGCGTGCAGAATCCCGATGTAAACCTGATCATGCTGTTCGACAAAGACGGCAACATGGTACGCAGTTTCGGTGCGGGCTACATCGCCTGGCCCCACGGTATCGAGGTGGACCATGAAGGCAACGTCTGGGTCGCTGATGCCCGCGGTACCGACCAGGTGCAGGATTATGACGGTGAAGCCTACGGACACCAGGTTCACAAGTTCAGCCCTACTGGTGTTCACCTGATGTCGCTGGGCAGAAAAGGTGGTGGTAGGGATGAAGAATATTTCTACACGCCCAATGACGTGCTTGTTGCTCCCGATGGCTCCATCTTCGTCGGCGAGGGACATTCCAGTGCGGAAGGCACTCCCAACCGCGTCCACAAGTTTGACGCGGATGGTAACCATCTGTTGTCATTTGGTGAGTGGGGTATGGGGCCGGGTCAATTCCGCCAGCCTCATGGCCTGGCAATGGATTCCAAAGGGCGGCTGTTCGTAGCCGACCGCGGAAATGACCGCATTCAGATTTTCGACCAGGAAGGCAATCTCATAGATATCTGGTATCAGTTCAGTCGCAATAGCGGAATCTTCATCGATGCTAACGATGTGTTATATGCGGCAGATTCAGAATCCGGTTCTGTAAACCCTGACCATGGCGCCTGGACTCGCGGTATTCGAGTAGGGAGTGCGCAAACCGGTGAAGTGGAGTTCCTAATTCCTGATCCGCAGCCTGACTGCCGTGGTACCTGTACAGCTGAAGGCGTTGTCGCTGACGCTAATGGCAATATCTTCGGAGCCGAAGTCGGCCCGGTAGGTGGTGTCAAGCGCTATGTGCGCCCTTTAAAATAGTCGGCTTTAAAACAAAAAGCCCATCGAATTCGGTGGGCTTTTTTTGTGACATCAATTCACAGACTTCTGTGATCAGCACTTAAACCTGAGCAAGTAATTCGTTAAATGTGACACTCGGCCTCATCGCAGCCGAGGCAAGCACCGAATCAGGCTTGTAGTATCCACCTACATCCATCGCCACTCCCTGAACAGTAAGTAGCTCTTCAGCTATCTTCGACTCGTTTGCGGCTAAATCCTCTGCCAGCTGCCTGAACTTTTCCTGTAGCTCACCGTCTGCTGTCTGCTCTGCCAGTGCCTGTGCCCAGTACATGGCCAGATAGAAATGGGAACCGCGATTGTCCAGTTCATTCACTTTGCGTGAAGGTGACTTGTTGGTATCGAGAAATTCACCGGTTGCCCTGTCCAGTGCCTCGGCCAGAATCTGTGCGCGTTGATTGCCCGTGACATTAGCCAGATGTTCCAGCGAAGCCGCCAGCGCCAGGAACTCACCGAGTGAATCCCAGCGTAAGTGGTTTTCCTTCTCAAACTGTTGCACGTGCTTGGGCGCCGAACCGCCCGCGCCGGTTTCGAACAGACCTCCGCCATTCATGAGAGGTACGACAGAGAGCATCTTGGCACTAGTGCCCAACTCAAGAATTGGGAATAGATCAGTTAAATAGTCCCGCAGCACATTGCCGGTGACCGAGATTGTATCTTCACCCTGCTTGATGCGCTCCAGCGAAAAACGAGTAGCTTCAGCCGGCGCCATGATATGAAATTCCGGGCCATCAGTGTCATGCGAGGAAAGGTATTGATTAACCTTCTTGATCAATTCTGCATCGTGGGCACGTTGTTCATCGAGCCAGAATACCGCCGGTGTACCGGTTAGTCGGGCACGACTTACCGCCAGCTTTACCCAATCCTGGATCGGAGCGTCCTTAACCTGGCACATGCGCCAGATATCGCCCTGCTCAACCGCGTGGGTCAAAAGTACATTGTCATCGGCATCGACCACACTCATGGTCCCGCCCGCTGGAACCTCGAAGGTCTTGTCGTGGGATCCATATTCTTCGGCTTTCTGTGCCATTAGTCCGATGTTGGGTACGCTGCCCATGGTGGCGGGGTCGAAAGCACCGTTTGCTTTACAAAAATCGATGACTTGCTGGTAAACGCCTGCGTAACAGCGATCCGGGATGATTGCTTTCATGTCGTGAAGCTCACCGTCGGGCCCCCACATCTGACCGGAGGTGCGCAGAGCTGCCGGCATGGAGGCATCGATGATGATGTCGCTGGGTACATGCAGGTTGGTAATGCCCCGGTCCGAATTAACCATTGCCATATCGGGTCTGTCTGCATAACAAGCCTGGATAGCGGCTTCGATCTCATCACGCTCGTCATCAGGGAGGTTGGCTATCTTGGCATAAACATCGCCGATGCCGTTGTTTGGATCAACGCCCAGCACCTCGAACTTTTCGGCATACTTCTCGAAAACATCTCGGTAAAAAACGGTGACAGCATGTCCGAAGATAATCGGATCAGATACCTTCATCATCGTGGCTTTCAGATGCAACGACATAAGGACGCCCTGGCTCTTGGAATCATCGATCTGAGTTGCCAGGAAATCGCGGAGTGTATTCTTATTCATGCAGGAAGCATCAATAACTTCTCCGGCCAGCAATGCAATTGCTTCTTTGAGAATCGTTTCGTTACCATCAGCATCAGTATGCCTGATGGAAACAGAGCTTGGGGCCGCGAGCGTGGCAGATTGTTCACTGGCAAAGAAGTCACCACTGCTCATACTCGACACGTGGGTCTTGCTGCCTGCCGACCAGGCACCCATGGGGTGTGGATGCTTGCGAGCGTAGGATTTTACCGAAGCCGGGGCGCG
>DMJN01000169.1 GCA_003451715.1 Gammaproteobacteria bacterium
TCTGGAATTGATGAATTCTCACCCTGCGACACCTCCAGCGTTACATTCAAATCCAGCAGAAAATAAGATAGCGCCGAAACCCCGAGCAAGCATACGAGTGATAAGGATAAGAGTAATCGAAACTTGATATCAGGTTTCATGCCCCCTCCCCGGCAATAAGTTTAAGCTGGCCCGAAACTGTAATAATCTACACAAAGTCAGACTAAAAACAAATGAATTAGTAGCCAAATATATAGGGGGACGTGGTGAAATTTCCATGAGCTTGATCAATTCTATAGCACACCTGGATTTCACCATTTTAACCTATTGATTTAAAAAAGGAATTGGTCACGCTATCTACTGGAAATCCTCCACAGTGGTCCGAGCCCGACGCACACCTGTTCTACATAAAATTGTGATCCACGTATAAATCCAAATGAAAATGAAGAGTAGTTTGAGTAATCGCAATAAGATGTGGAATTGGGCTAAGAGCAGATAGATTTTATTGTTCCTCTGAGTAAAATTACTGCACTACACTTGAGGTTATAAATGACATCTGATGTATCGTTTCTGAACAAATATCGCCGGTTGCTTGCGTGGACAGGCGGTATCCTCGTAACTTATGCTCTATTGGGTTTCCTGTTCCTGCCCTGGTTTGCCGAGCGACAACTGGTCAAGATCCTTGGCGAAAGGCTGAACCTACAGACTCGGGTGGAGGCTGTCTATTTCAATCCATTCAGTTTCTTTTTTGAACTTGAAGGGTTGGATATTGCCGACGTTGATAATACTGCACTGGTGCAATTGGAGAACATTCACGCCAATTTCCAGGCAAGTCAGCTAGCCTTTCTGAAATTTCAATTTGAAGAGCTTTCCATAAGCGGTGTGGATTTCCATTTCTACCGCGATTCCGAAACCGGCAACAATCTTTCCAGGCTGCTCCAGCGCTGGGATGAAACGGCGGAGCCAGATCCGGAAGCACAGACTTCTCAGAGTGACGAGTCAGGAGAGTTAATTCCCCTGGAAGTCATCAGCCTTGATATTGCAAACGTAAATCTACATGTAGTGGATGAAGTTCCTGCCACCGCATTCGCCACCACTTTGACTCTGGCGGAGGCGAGCATCAACAATCTATCTACCCTGGAAGGCGAGCTAGGCAACAATTCCATTGCTATCGGACTTGAGCAGAATGCCCGCATTGACTGGGCAGGCGACTTCTCACTCAATCCAATGGCATTCACCGGGACGTTAGCGTTACAAGGATTAAGCCTCAACGTGGTTTCCCGTTACCTTCAAGACAGTGTCCCCTTCACCATCGAAGATGGGCGTATGGGATTGGCACTGGCTTACCAGGTCGATCTCTCTGTGGAACCAATTGACGTTAGTGTAGACGACATAGCCCTGGACTTGACCAATCTGCAGGTAATACAAAGTGGTCAAAGCCAGCCTTTTTTGCTTGCCAACTCCCTGAATGTCACCAATGGTCAACTGCACATTCCAGACAATCGAGTCACTTTCGAGGACGTTATTCTCAGGGAGTTTGATATTTCCCTGATTCGCAACAGTGAAGGTGAGATGAACTTACAGTCAATGGTCTCAGAGTTCATAGGTGATACTGACGACCTCCCCCCGGCAAACTCTGATGAACCATCAAACACAGATCAGCCCTGGTTAATTGCACTTGAAACCTTCACCGTCGACAATGGCAGCCTGTCATTCACCGACGCATCTCTTGCACAGCCGGTTTCTCTTTCCACTAGCCTCGATACCACCGTAACCGACATAGACAATCAAGCTGACTCGCAGTTTCCCTTCAGTTCCACTCTGAACCTGGAATCCGGTGGAGACATCGGGTTACAGGGAAACTTGCAGATCCTGCCGGCAATTGATTTTAACGCTAGTTTGTCCGTGAACAATATCACCCTAACTCCCGTTCAGGCATACCTGAACGAGGTCGCATTCATAGAGCTGCAGAGTAGCTCTGTTAGCCTTGATGCTGAATTAGTTGTAAACACAAATGAGCCATTCGCTTATCAGGGCAATTTTGTTTTACAAGATATTGACGTAGAAGATCAACGGCAAGATGAAACCATGGTGACCATGAATCAGATGTCCATAAACGCTCTAAGCTTCTCAACGGCCAATAATAGCCTAGACATTTCCGAAATCCTGTTTGATTTGCCGTTTGCAAGAGTCGTGGTTAACGAAGATGGAACAACCAATATCGCACGCAGCATAAAACCATCGTCTACCTCGGCAACAAATCCACCAGACAGCAACACGGACGGAGATATCAATGAAGCACTGGAGATAACCGTGGGCAGAGTGCGGGTGGAAAGTGCCAGATCGAACTTTACTGATAAGAGCGTGCCCCTGATATTCGACACCAATATTCAAGAATTATCGGGCTCGGCGGAAAGCTTTGGTACCAACTCAACCCAGGCTATGGAAATCAGCCTTGAAGGGCAAGTAGATGAATTCGGCCTGGTCCAAATCGATAGCAGCCTTAATCCCTTCGACATAACTGAACAGAGCAAGTTAGATCTCAATTTCAGAAATCTCGACATGCCAGCTATATCACCCTACGCAATCAAATTTGCCGCCAGAGAAATCGCTAATGGTCGTGTGGATGTAGGTCTTTCTTACAGCATTAATGACGGCGAACTGGAAGCTAACAATCAAGTAGTTCTCCGAGACCTGACCCTGGGTGAAAGAATAGAGCACCCCGGTGCCATGGACCTGCCTCTGGACCTGGCAACGGCACTACTCAAGGATGCCAACGGGATAATCGATCTGGAAGTACCGATCAGTGGCAATGTGAACGATCCGGAATTCAGTATCGGCCCTGTGATCAGACAGGCCATAACCAACAGCCTGACCAATATTGTCACAGCCCCATTCCGACTACTGGGCAATCTCCTTGGTGGAGAAGGTGCTGACCTGGATAGCATTAAATTTCTGCCGGGGCGATCCGACATCGCTCCGCCTGAACAACAGGTTCTACAACAATTGCAGCAGGCCTTGCTGCAACGCCCGCAACTGACCCTGGAAATCCCTCCCGTCAGCAGCGATGCTGACATCCTGGCCCTGCAAACAGCCGCTGTGGATAGTCGGATAGAAAGCCTGGAGGAACAGTCTGCGGATAGTCAGGTAATCCTTATTGATCCGCGGCTCAGGGCCATTGAGTCACTCTATACACAAGCAGCCTTAGTGCCCGACCTGGGAGAAATCAGGCTTCTCCATAGCGTCGCTTCAGAAACCATTGATCCTGATAGCCAACAAAGTGTCACTACTTACGAGCTAGACAGCCTCGCGTACAGCGGCGAACTGCGTGACCGTCTGATTGACGCAGAAACCGTCGCCGAATCAGAGCTGGCAGGCTTGGCCAGGCAACGGATGCAGGCTGTAGTAGACGCCGTGATGTCCAGCGGTGAAATCGGGCGGGAGCGATTAAAGGGAGCCGAATCACAGACCAGTGAACTGGATGAAGATGGCTGGCTGGCTATGGAATTCAGCCTGGGATCAGGGATCGAATAATTGTTCTGGTTAGAGAATTAACGGGGACAGATCAATATTTAGAGAGGATTAAGCGTAATTAGATCGATTCCCATAACAGTCTGATTTTGCATTCACATCTCATTGATTTAAAAGAGGAATCGGTCACGCGATCTACTGACATTCCTCGGCGAGGGTTCGATATCAAGCTTGCACTTTTCAATTTTCGCAACAATCGTTGATCGATTGTGATACTCCAACTATCGTCTGCAAGGCTCCGTTTCTTATCTGTCCTTCTCTCGACCACACATTTCACACTATTAGCTTGTTGAGTTCTGAGAGCCCCTGAGCCTCAAATTGTTGTAGATCGTTGGTTAATTGGTCGGTACCCAAGAAGTGCACTAATACTCCCAATATGTACAATTCTCGCTGCTCATCGAGGTCATTGTTGCCTGGTTCAGGCATAAATTTGGCATCATAGCTGAATTTTCTTGGTTCTTTGTTGGATTTAAGGGAGCGAAGGGTTTTAATGCCCCCATTGAATTGATCTTAGTCAAGTTATCCATAGCAATACAATCTAGAATTATCACATAACTTGGCACATTCAAGGAGAAACCGGATTCCAAGGCTGGAGTAGACCCATCCAATGCTCATACAGTCGAGGGGCAACCAGAAAAAGTTCTTCCTGAAATTGCTGAACAAGTTGAGGCAGACTTTGTTATTGTTAGAACAGCAGCAAGAGATGGAATCAAGGCTGCGGTAATTGGCAATACAGTTGGAAAAATATTGGATGTGATTACTACCAATATCCTTGCCGTTAATGTTAGTTATTCGGCTTTTTCTGAAGAGCCAGAACACAAAATAGTAGGCCGGAACCAATTATTCCCAACCCGAGGGGACCTTTTACCGGCTTGCCAATCAGAACAACCCAGAGGGTACTGAAAATATTGATCCGGGGTTGTTAGTGATAAAAGCCATCGGACTTTTAACAATTCAGACTCTTATGACATAAGTGAGGATAGAGTCATGGTAAAAAAAGTAGTAAAAGCTAAAAAGGCTGTAAAAGCCAAGAAAACAGTGAAAGCGAAAAAAGCTGTAACAGCCAAAAAAACAGTAAAAGCCAAAAAAGCGGTACCAGCCAAAAAAGCTGTAATGGCAAGGAAAGCTGAAAAGGTAACAACGGCGACAAAACCAGAAGTAAAAGCTAAAGCAGAGATAGTGGGAAAAAGGGCTGAATCGGCTCTCGCTGATTTCGCAACGAAGTTTGAACAATTAAGCGAATGGCAAGTGTCAATCTTCTCCGGTGTGGGCATTATTGTGTTGATGATCCTTATCGGTCTAGTCGGTGCTAGTGATCCCAGACAAGCTATTGAGCGTAGAGGTGAAGGTCAGCTCTTCTATACCACCATCAAAATCCCAGCCGGAGCAGAAACACTTTACCTCAGTGGTTCCGGCTCATCAGATGGCAGCATGGGAGGCATGGAAGAACAAACCAGGAACACATTTGCAAACTTCAGGGCTACTCTGGAAGAACAAGGCTGGTCCATGTCAGACATTGTTCAGGTGAGAGCCTTCGCAGTAGCGGGAGAAGGCGGACAGCTAGATTTCGATGGATTCAATAGGGCCTATCGGGAGTTTTTCGGTACCGAAGAGAACCCGATGAAACCGGTACGCTCATTCGTACAAGTCGAAGCCCTGGTGGTTCCAGGCTGGTTGGTAGAAGTCGAAATTCGAGCCGCGAGAATGCCTGGAGGCTGATTAGGGGCGAGTCCATGCTCGCCTTCAACCACGAACTTTTAAAGCCCAAGCCAAAAGGGGTCGGAGGGACTAAATTTTGATCCCTCCGACCCCTTTTGCGGAACTGATCAAAATTTAGTCCCTCCGACCCCTTTTCAGGGTTCAAGAAACCTGATCAACTCAGTACTGACTATATCGGGCACCTCCTCGTGGGGATTGTGTCCTATGCCTGGAATGAGAAAGACTTCCCCATTTGGGAAGGTATCCGCGGCATGTCGTGCTTCTTCCGCAAAAGTTGGATAGTCCTCTGCGCCACCGAGAATCAGCGTCTTAGTCTGGATATGTTGCCAGTCGTTGACTACCGTATCCATCCCCCGCATATGGCCGGTCAGTCGGCTGACATAGGCCATACGCGGCCAATCTCCACTCAGCCGCTGACCATAGCGGATGCGCATATGCTCCAGGAACTCCGGCTGCCAGGCACCATAGTTATCGGATGCCCACCGGAGCAAGCTGGAATAGACAGCTTTCATATCCGGGTTCGCATTGACTTCTCCGGTCAACGGCCGAAATCCTCTACCGGCACGTCGGTCTGTCAGGCCCACCTGATTCACGGTAACCAGATGGGTTATTCGCTCCGGATACAGAAAAGCGAAGCGTGTAACCATCTGCCCGCCTATAGAGTGACCCACAAGGGCGGCTTGATCGATCTCCAAATGATCCATCAAACGCGCGGTATTGGAAGCCCACAAATTGATGCTGTAAGGGATTATGGGCTTGGAGGATTTTCCCCAACCGAGACGATCCTTCACCAGTACCCGGTAGCCCTCTTGAGTTAATGCCTTTATTTGTTCACTCCAGTACCAGCCGTAATACAGGCCTCCATGGTGAAAGATGACAGTTTGCCCGTTTGCCGGTCCTGCCGGAGCAACGTCCATATAGGCGATACGCACCTCTTCACCGTAGATACTGAAATTCATGTACTCCACCGGGTAAGGGTATTCAAATTCCTCCAAATTGATGGAGACCGGACCCCAATCAGCAGGTGGCGAGGACGGAGGGGCTGACTGAGCAGATACCACTGCCGCGAATGAAATGGTGAAAAGTGATAACAATATTCCCCAGGCAAGAGTGCCAGACGAGCAACGAGAATTCCTCATGATTCCTCCGTATTCGAATAAGCTTTTTCGAAGCTGTGGTGACCAGGAAAGTGACGATAATATATTTTCAGCAATTGGGGTAGCAAATGAGGTCTGAATAACAACAACATTTCCCTTCACTCCGAAGTCATCAACTCGTTAAGTAACGAGTGCCCCTACCTACTTGCTTGATAACGCTCTATTGCCTGGAGTTCTGTTGAAATTGGCGCTATGACGATGCCGGTTAGATTGAACCGGTGATACGGCTCAGCTGATCTACTCCAGTGGGTCTCAGCCAGACTGAGTTGCCAATATCATCGGATTCCTTACCGTAAAAGAAGCTTGCGCACTGACAATTACCAAATGGTAATGGGTGTTCCCCTAGAAACTACCAGCAATTACCAAATGGTAATGTGTAATTCACTTCATTTTACAGTCCAATTCAAAACATTGACTTACCCATGGAGAGAGGACCATGACACGAGAGTGGATCTCTAAACAGGAACAGCCGAGTAGAATGTTAATGCTCTACAGTCTTGTAGTATCAGGCATCAGTTGCCTTGTGTACTGCCTGTCTATCGCCTTGTTTGTAAATCCCGAAATGGAAGAATATGCACTCATCATTGCGCTGCCGTTCGTCAGTTTTGTACTAATCAATCTATTTGCTGTGTACCGGGCGTCGGTACCCCTGGATCATCTTAAAGCAAACGTTTTCGAATCGAATCCACTGAGTGACAATCAGAAGAAGTTGCTAAATAGCAAGCATTACTACCTGACTTACGGGCTCTATCCACTCATTATTATAAGCACCATTCTCATCCACATGCTTACCATGTTGGTGGAAGACGGAAGCTTCGATTTCATAACAGATCCCGATAGCTGGAGCCTGCTCATTAACCGCGGTTCGCTGTTCTTGCTGGTGGCTATAATCCAGGGTAGCGTTTTCGACAAATACATCAGCAAGCTCAAGAATGAACTCGGAACGAAAGCAACCAGCTGCGAGTCGCAGGTCAGCCTTTTCAAGCGCTTATCCTGGATGTTGGCAAGCCTGGCTCTGTTTCTGGGCAGTTCTATTCCAATTTTTTCAACCATGCGCTTCGATATCCTCATCGATGAAACCCTGCCAGCTATCACCCTGAACCTGGCTGACAGTGAAGACCTGGCGATTGACATCCCTCCGTTGGTAAAGCTGATGGAAACCGAGCGGGAACTATTCATCGATGCACAACAGGAATTCGATGAATTGATTACCCATCTCAACGAGCAATTATCGGTACAAGACTTCACCGACGATTCTGCCGAAGAGCTCGAAGAACTCATCTCCGACATGTATGACCGATTACCAATGATGGAGGCATTCGAGGAAGGTATGGACACGCAGAACACGGTCAGCTATGTCTTTATCCTGTTAACCATACTTGCCGGCTTAATCATGAGCTTCATTTTTTCCCAGGCCTACAGTCTGCAGATAAAGCTCATTCGTAAGAAGATCGCTGAAATGCTCTCAGGTAACAACTCGGTCTCTGGAAGGCTCAATATCACTGGCCTGGATGAGAGTGCAGAGTTAGCGATGGACTTCAATAGAATTCTCGATTACAACGAAGAAATAAATGAAGAACTGCTACGAGCGGACAAGATAAAGGATGCGTTTCTGGCTAACGTTTCCCATGAATTGAAGACGTCTCTGCACGGCATCATCGGTATAAGTGAGTCATTGGTGGATGGCGTGGCCGGTGAACTACCGGCGCAGGCCAGGCGAAATTTACAGCTGATCAATTCCAGTGGCCGCCGGCTTACTAGCCTGGTCAATGACATTCTGGATTTTTCTAAGTTGCGAGAACACGACATCGTACTGATTCTGAAACCATTGGACCTGAAAACTTTAAGCGATGTGGTTCTAGAACTGTCACGACCGCTTCTCACCACGAACGAAGTAAAACTCGTTAACAATATCCCTAGGGATTTGCCGGCGGCGGAGGCCGATGAAAATCGCTTGCAACAGGTGCTGTTAAATCTGGTAGGCAATGCCATCAAATTCACCAGCCGGGGTGAGATTACCGTATCAGCCCAGACTATCGGGGGGGTGATCGAACTTTGTGTGAGCGATACCGGTATCGGCATTCCTGCTGATAAACAAGTGCAGGTGTTTAATTCATTCGAGCAGGCAGACAGCTCCATATCACGTGAATACGGTGGTACCGGTCTTGGACTGAGTATTTCCAGAAATCTGATCGAGCTCCATGGCGGCTCTCTAAGGATTGAAAGCGAAGTCGGCATCGGCACCCGGTTCTTCTTTAACCTGCCGATCGCTACAGGCGAGAAGCAGTTGTTCGAACCACACCCGCAACCAATCGCTAACTGCAGAGAAGTGATCGAAGCTGAAGAAACGATCGTAACCGACATCGGTGAAGGCAACACCGTACTTATCGTGGATGACGAACCGGTAAACCTGACGGTACTCAGCAACCACCTCAGCCTGGGTAACTATCGAGTATTAAAAGCCAGCGACGGGGAAGAAGCCCTGGCGCTGTTCCAGCAGGAACACCCAGACCTGGTACTACTCGACATTATGATGCCAAAGATGAGTGGTTTCGAAGTGTGCCGCAAAATTCGCGAAGTAACGCCAATTAATCGCTTACCGATAATTATGCTGACCGCGAAAGACCAGGCACAGGATCTGGCGAAGGGCTTCTCATCCGGTGCCAACGATTACATCAGCAAGCCATGTACCAAGAAAGAATTGCTCTCTCGAATCAAGACTCATCTGGAGTTGTCAAAGATCAACCGAGTTTATTCAGACTTCGTGCCGTCGGAATATCTAAGCTTCCTCGGCCATGACAGCATTCTCGATGTGCGCCTGGGAGATAATATCCATCGCGAGATGACCATCATGTTCGCAGACATCAGGTCCTATACCACGATGTCAGAGTCCATGTCGCCCCAGGAAAACTTTGACTTCATCAACGAATACCTCGCCGTGATGGGACCCTGCATCAAGAAGAACAACGGTTTCGTTAACCATTACCTGGGCGACGGCCTGATGGCGCTGTTTCCCAACGAGGCGGAAGATGCGGTGAAGGCTTCCATCGATATGTCCAAGGCATTGAAATCGTTTAACAAAAAACTCGTTAAGCAGAGCAAGGAAGAAATCAAGGTCGGTATTGGTCTGCATTTCGGCAAGGTTATCTTCGGTATCATCGGTGATGTCTTCAGGAAGTCCGGCAATGTAATTTCCGATGACGTAAACATCTCGGCGCGACTGGAAGGGCTTAATAAGAGTTACGGTTCCTCACTAATCGTCAGCCAGTCGGTGCTCGATCAATTGCAGAAAAGTGGCAGCACTCCGGATAGTCGTTATCTGGGACAAGTTGTGGTTAAGGGAAGAAGGAACGAAGTGCGCATCTATGAATTACTGGAAGTAGAAGAATCCTACAATCGGCAATTGAAACTGCAAACACAGAATGATTTTGAGAAGGCGTTGAAACAATACTTCGCCAGGGAATTTGGCGCTGCCGCCGATCTGTTTCGCTCCGTGTTAAGCACGAACTCCGATGACAATGCAGCTGAGATCTATCTCAAGCATTGCATTGACTACCTGATGTCGGAACCGGCGGAAGACTGGAATGGAGCCGTGGTAATTGCCGAAAAGTAAGTCTTTCGAAATAATGGGGGTGGAGGAACCATTTTTACTACAAAGTACATTGTCTAATTGCTCTATCCCCCTATATGATGAGTATCACATAGCCACGCGTTACACCTGAGAATTTGCAGTCAAACTGAACTTCCCCAGTCCAACGGACCACCAAAAACGGCTAGTTTAGCCACCTCGAATGCTTAAATGAGCAAGCTATGTGTCAGGAAACACAGGCTGATACTCAAATATTTGTTGCCAGATATCGTTAATCCAGAACGTTACGTTTGGATTTTCAATCTTAAGGTAGTGCGTAGGCTCTTAGCCCAGGTTCCGCATCTCCCCCACCGACTCCAAAGACCAGATATTGTTTTCCATCATGCAGATATGTCATTGGAAAACCACGAGGAGCAGTTTCAATGGGCCGCTCCCAGATCAATGCTCCAGTCGCTTTGTCAAAGGCACGCATGAATCCCAGTTGTGAGCTACCCTCCACTCTCGTAATTCCCTGGTTGACGAATAATAGAGACTTGGTAACTAAGGGTGAGTTGCCATTGACTGCGGCCATGGCCTCCCACCCCAGTGGACCGATATCAGTCCCGTCTCCGATGAGCTCATTGACTCTGGCACGAGGTCCATCCCCATGAGGTATTTGCCAAACAACTTCACCGCGATTGAGATCGATTGCGGTCAGTCGCGAATACGGTGGTTTTAACAAAGGCAATCCCTGCGGACCTGGCGGTACCCGAGTCCAGTTCTCAAAGCGATACGTCAAATCAGACTCTTCAGGATCGGGTTCTTCCAGGGCAGTAACCCAGGGATAGGTGGAAGATTGAATGTAGAGGTATCCAGTCTCAGGATCTACGGAACCTCCGGGCATATTTGCACCACCCACTAGCCCTGGAAGCTGGATAACACCCTGCTTGCCATTTTGACCAGCCACGATAGTGGGCGTGAACAGGGGGCCAATTACAAAGTCTTCAATAATCTCGAGGGCTTCCTGACGGAGTTCCGGGGTAAAGTCGATCAAGTCATCAATCGTCACGCCTTGTCGATCGAATGGGGGTGGCCTGGTGGGAAATGGCTGAGTTGGCGAGAGTCGCTCACCGGGAACGGTGCTCTGTGGTACCGGGCGCTCCACGATTGGCCAGACGGGTTCTCCAGTCTCGCGATTAAATACGTAGGTGAAAGCCTGCTTGCTGACTTGTGCTACTGCCTTTATCGGCTCGCCATCGACAACTATGTCCACCAGGTTAGGTGCTGTGGGAAAATCATAGTCCCATACACCGTGATGCACAGCCTGAAAGTGCCAAATACGCTCACCGGTATCGGCATCCACTGCCACCAGACTTTCGGCAAATAAATTGTCTCCGAGCCGATGCCCTCCATACCAGTCATCACTGGGAGTACCAATTGGTAGGTACACATAACCGAGTTCCTCATCGCAGCTCGTCCACGACCAGACATTAGTATTGCCCGTGTATTGCCATGACTGGTTCTCCCAGGTTTCGATACCGAGCTCACCCGTCTGGGGAATGGTATGGAAGACCCATTTCATCTCACCAGTACGCACGTCATAACCCCGGACATGGCCAGGAGGCATTTCTTGGGTGAAACCCAGATCATTTACAACAGAACCGAGTACGATGGTGTCACCACAAATGGTAGGAGGGGATTTCATGTTGTAATCCCGGCGGCTAATTTCGCGTCCCAGTCCGCGCGTCAGGTCGACATAGCCATCTACTCCAAAATCAGAATCGAGCTCACCTGTCGCTGGATCCAGCGTCAAGAGTTGCATGCCACCAGTGGCAAACACGATGCGCTCCTCACCTGCACCACTACTCCAATAAGCTACGCCTCGGCTGCCCAAACCACCGTGGGCTCCAGCTTCAAACTCGTATGCTTTCGGATCGAAGACCCATAGCTGCTCACCCGTGGCAGGGTCGAGCGCAGCAATCAGATTCAGGTTCGTACTTACGTAGAGTCTATCCCCTACCTTAAGGGGCGTAGAGCGGAAGCCGCGGGGAGAATTCCCTGTCGAAGTATCCAGTGCCATAGCATTCCATGTCCACACCTCTTGCAAGTTGGCTATGTTGTTAGCGCTAATTTGGTCCAGAGGTGAGTACTTTGTGCTGGCTTTATCTCCAGCCACAGCCCGCCACTCTCCAATGGGTTCCTGTGAGAATACCCAATTTGATAGCGTCAACGCCAAAAGCAGCACTGTGAGTGTAGTGACTCGAAGCACATTAATGCGGGCAGTATTCAGATTTGCGGGGCGCGTCATGATGTCCTCCCAGTTATAAAGGAAGGTAAGCTTTAACATACACATAGGCCTCTGACTCTAACCGTAAACTTCTTAACAAACTTCAGTATGGCTTAAAAGTCTGTCACACCAACCCATTCGTCAGTGGGCCCGATCAGAATGAAATGACCTGGATCACTGCGAGTCCCGTCGGCGGTTTCCGTCGAACCGAGTCCCAGGTACACATAGTCATTCAGCTTGCGGATTTCATCAACGAGCGTGGTATTGGAGTTGTAGGTAGCGTAATACATCAACAGTGCTGGCTTACCATCGATTAGCGATTTACCCATCTCCGTAGAAAATTGACCATTCCTGACTACCTTACCACCAGGAAGCCTCCAGCGGTTATAACCGATTCCCGCAGTAGCAGTAGTTGGTTTATAGGCCTTACCCAACCAGTAACCTCGGACTGAACTTTCGTTATACATGTAATCGCCAGTACTGAGCTGTTGAGCCGGATCATCATGATTGGGCACTAATCCCATGTAATGACCGTTTAGCTCGGCCATGGGAGCAGCTGGCGCCTGACTCCACAGTTCGATAACCTGATCTCGATTGAGGCTCAATATTTTGAGCAGATCCCAATTGTCCAGTGGCGAGAGAGGCATGCTGGCAGGTTCTTTGCTCTTAACTGCGCCCGCCTCGGATTGCGCATAAGAAGGAACGTTTGCTCCATCAAACACACCGAGAATGAGTATGCCGAGAATTACTAGAAGAGTTAGTGACTTGGTAAGTACTGAGTTCATAATCAGCTCCTGTCTACCTACTCAGTTGGTATAGTTCAATTTTAAAAAATACCGCTGCACCAAGCTGAAGAGTTATTGTACTTTCGTCCAAGTATGCCACTACCTAATCGTTTGAAAAAGCAATTATTGTAATTAATGAGGTCTGAGCAAAATGCAGTGGTTTGGGACGTGAAAGAAAAAACAGCCTGTGCCTGTCCGAAAGACTATTCGGCCAGGCGAGGTGGCAGTTCCCCTTGCCAGCCCGTGGCGAGTCTTCGTGAGAGCTCAGCTATCTGACTCGCTTGTGTGGGATCATCGGCGAGATTTTCGTACTCCATGGGGTCCTGCTCCAGATCGTATAGCTCCGTCAGGGTCGCTCCATCACCCTCCAGTGGAGACCATTCCGTGTAACGGTATCGAGCCGTTCTAATGCTCAGGCCATCATAGTTTTCGCGCCTGGACTGGGAAAAGGCAGCCGACTTCCAGGGTAGAGCCGGGTTGTCCAACAGAGGCACAAAACTCAACCCTTCCAGATCATGTGACGGTTCCGGCAGCGCAGCCAATTCAGTCAAGGTCGGATACAGATCCACCAGTTCTACCAGCCCTGGGGCTACTGTACCGGCATTCCGGCCATTGGGTAGTCGCACGATGAGTGGGACTCGTATCGATTCATCAAACTGGACGCTCTTACGCCAAAGCCCGCCATGCTCATTGAGCTGAAATCCATGGTCGCTGGTAAACACCACGATGGTGGATTTGGCCAGATCCAGAACTTCGAGTGCCTGCATCAATTGACCGACATAGGAGTCGGTCATCGTCACCATGGCGTGGTAGGCGGCGATGGCCTGCTTGTATTGGCGCTCGGAGTGGCTGTCATCATCCTCACTGACCTGTGACGCGGGCGCGGGGATATCATCGGTGTCACCCACACGGGTCGAGGGTAACTCGATCTGATCAACAGGGTGTTGCGCGAAGAACTCCGCAGGTCCCACCCAGGGTTGATGCGGTTTATGAAAGCCCGCGGCAATGAAGAATGGCTTGTCGCGATTCTCGGCCATGAGTTGGATGATACGCGTCGCCGTGGTCCCGTCCGGTGTCATGCGCGGGGATTCGTGAGTGGCGCGCCAGGACAATGGCAGGCCCGCGCGTCTGCCAACGGCGGCTAGCACTTCCTGACGTGACATACCGGCTTCCGAGCCATCGGTCCGGGTGTTGTCCCGCACCTCTGATAGATCGTGGCCAGGCAGGTATCCCGGAAAGTGCAGGAGAGACCCGGGTTCTCGCGACAAGGCAAAATTCGAGACATCCCAGCTCACCGCATGCTCGAAGCTGTTGTGCCCCACTTTGCCAACCCGCGCCGTGAAGTAGCCATGATCATCAAAGTGTTCGGGCAACATGCGCAGTGCATCACCAATCTTGTGGCGCGGCCAGATTGTTCCGGTGTGCACGTCAGTAGTGGCTGGTCGGAGCCCGCTTAGCAGCGATGCACGGGATGGATTACAGAGGGGATTCTGCACGAAGGCATTCTCAAACCGAATACCCTGGGCTGCAAGCTTATCCAGGTTTGGCGTTTTTGTAGTTGCATGTTGCGGCCGCGCCCCCGACCCGACATAGGACCCTAAGGCCGTATTCAAGTCGTCCACGATGATGAACAGAATATTGGGCTGATCATCGGGCGCCACGTCACGAAGTGGTGCAGCAGCCTCCAGCAGGCGAGGAATCGATCGATCTTCGAGCTGCGCAGTGGCTGATGCGCATAAGCCTGAGAGTAGCAATCCCCAAAGAAGTGTCGTCAGTTTCGAGATTCGCTTCATAAATGATCCTAATTGAATCCTTGGCGACGTGCTTGCTATTTGCTTCGATCTTACGAATTATCGTTACGGCTCCAGATACCGGGATACTCTTCTCGCTATCTGATAGTTGCACGAATACAACGCAGAAGATTAGCTGAACAATTTTCCATGCATACCAGCCAGTGTGGAGCGAGTCGCCGGTAAGATCTGAATTCTTTTAAGCGATGCAGCGAGCACAAGTAGAATAAAAGCTATCTCACTCCAAATCTACGACTTCTCTATTGGGAGCCACTCTCCTCCCTGTCACAGTGGTCCACGAACCCCCAAAAGTACCATAACATTAGAGACAAAGGGGCTTATTTTTCACCAAATACGATCTTGATCAAAACTTAATCCTTCCATTGGCCGCATATTATTTCCCCGTGAGCCCCGCAAGTCTTGAAATTACTCAAATAAGGGCTACCATCTTGTAAATTGCACCGAGAGAGAAAGCGACCTATGTCAGATTCCAACCTAGAATGCCCAAAATGTGATGGTGAATTAGAAACCAAGACTCATGAAGAGATCAGCGTGCAGCGCTGCAATAGCTGTTATGGACTGCTAATCCAAGCGGAGATAGTGGATAAGATGCAGGAGGAATTCATGATCGAGAAATTCCTCGATGTAGGCTCTGCCGCTATCGGCAAAAAATTTGACAAGATCCAGGATATCGAATGCCCGTTATGCAAGATCGAAATGACCAAGATAGAAGATCCCAAGCAATCGCATATCTGGCTGGAATCCTGCCCTATATGCCATCAGATTTTTTTCGATGCTGGTGAGTTCACAGACCTGAACAATGTAACGATTTCGGACATGTTTAAACGCTTCCTGAAAGGAAGTCGCTTTAAGGGCTAGCCGTTCTAAACACACCCTTCGAAAAGGTTAGAATTCAAAGCTGGAATCAATGGGGTCGGATAAATACTGAAATTCTTGACGGAAATCGACTAATCACCCGCGGGTTATTTATTGCATAAGCTCATTTTCACTCTTTGCCTGATTACGATTTGTTGCATAAGTGGCTTCACGAGTGCGGCTGAATATGTGGGCAACACAAGCTGTGAGAATTGCCACCAGCAGGAATTTCA
Organism: Gammaproteobacteria bacterium; assembly: GCA_003451715.1. Classification (GTDB taxonomy): domain Bacteria; phylum Pseudomonadota; class Gammaproteobacteria; order Pseudomonadales; family Pseudohongiellaceae; genus UBA9145. The sequence goes on from DMJN01000169.1 coordinate 15,926, forward strand.
GCAGTGGCTCGGTTCCGATCATGAAAAATCCATGCAAGTTGTATCAGCCAATAGCGTGCTGGGAAACTTTGCGAATATCACCGTCAGCTTTCACGATATCGAATCACGTCTGTACACCAGCGATAATCAGTATTTCATCGACACTCTCGATGAGGCTGGTCAGCCAGCTACCTATCAAGTTAAATACACTTTCGGTCATGATCCCCTGCAGCAATATCTTGTGGAACTGAACAATGGTCACTTCCAGGCCCTGAACATTGCCTGGGATAGCCGGCCGGCAAACCAGGGTGGCCAGCGATGGATTCATCTGCAACCGGATGAGCAGATAACGCCACAACATCCCTTCTATTGGGCTAATCACTTTCAGAACTGGAACAGTCGCTGTGCTGACTGTCATTCGACAAATTTAAACCGCAACTACAACGCCACTGACAGCTCCTACGCGACGCAGTGGTCTGAGATAAACGTGTCCTGTGAAGCCTGCCATGGGCCGGCGAGCGAACATGTCGAGATGGCACAAAATGGCAGCCTTGCCGCACCCATATCCGGATTCGAAATCGATATCAGTGACAGGAATCGATTTGTATTCAGCGGCAATTCTCCAATCGCAAGCAACACCGGCAACCAGAGCACCGAGCAGCTGAATAGTTGTGCGGTATGTCATTCGCGCCGGGGCGTGGCTGGCGATTATGAGGCCAACAAAGATTACCATGAACAATTTCAGCTAAGTCTTCTAAACCAGAACCTCTACTTTGCAGACGGCCAGATCAACGACGAAGTATTCGTCTACGGTTCCTTCGTGCAGAGCAAGATGTATCAGGCCGGCGTTACCTGTACAGATTGTCACAATCCACACACTGCCCAGCTTAAAGCGCCTGGTAATTCTCTTTGTCAGTCTTGCCATCAAACCGAAACTTATCAGACAAGGAATCACCACAGGCACGTTCCCAATTCGGTTGGCGCGCAGTGCGTCAGTTGCCACATGCCGGAACGAACTTATATGCAGGTTGATGATCGCGCCGACCACAGCTTCTCTATACCAAGGCCAGCACTGGCGAACAAAGTGGGTGCGCCCAATGCCTGCGCCAAATGTCATGACGATTGGGCAGCCACCGATTTAGTCGCAAACTACGTGAATCTGTTCGGAGAAGAACCGGTATCAGCCTGGGCAGAGGCAAACTTTGAGGCAAATCGTCTGAATATACTGGCTCTGCCTGGCATCCTGGCAATCGCCGATGATGCGGGGGTGCCTGCCATTAGAAGAGCCAGCCTGCTGGCGCAAGCGGCCAACTATCCGACAAGGATTTCCCTGGAGAGCATTCAACGCAATCTTCTGGATGCCGATCCCCTGGTACGGCGCGCGGCTGTAGAAGGCGTTGCTTTCCTACCACCGCAGGGTCGCTTGCAAATTCTACAAGCACTCATCACCGATGAGGTGAAATCTGTACGGCTGGCGGTGGCGAACCAACTAGCCGATGCCTTTGGCGATGCACCGGCCAATATGCGACCGGCATTGCTACTTTTATACGATGAATACGTGCAGAGCCTGCAGATCATTCAGGACACGCCAGGAGGTCAGATTAATCTGGCGAGCTTCTTCTATCGCCGCGGCAATCCAATAGCAACTGAACGTGCCTATCAACGCGCTCTGGCGATTGAACCAGCGTTTGTGCCAGCAATGCTGAACCTGGCGGATTTACGCCGTGAAGAGGGCAATGAGGCCGCTGCGGAGGATTTTCTTCTCAGAGCGCTTGAGATAGCTCCGGATAGCGGAGCGGTACACCATTCTCTTGGCCTTCTATACGTACGCCGCAGTCAGCTTGACCTGGCGCTGCAGCAGCTGCAACTGGCAACCACTCAGGCCGACGCAGCACCACGTTACTCCTATGTCTACGCTGTCGCGCTAGAGTCTACTGGAGCCAAGGACGATGCTATACAAATTCTAAAGGAGTCTGAGGTCACCTGGCCCAACCAGGTTGAGACCTTGCTGCTGCTGGTAAATTATCTCGATCAGGAAGGTAGAGCAGCCGAGTTGTTGCCCTATCTATCAAATCTATCGCGCATCATGCCAGGCAACCCGGCAGTGACTGTACTGGTCAACAAATACTCACAAAATCGCGCTAGATAGTGATAAGCAATTAAAGGGGCGGGTCATTCCCAAGAAATTGTTTCAATCGACACTGATCCCTTTGATTTGTCACCTTACTCGTTAGCTGCTTCCAACTTATATTTAACTGAGTGGGATACACCATTGGCAAAATCATCAACGTTTTCATAATTCATTTTGCCGGCAAATTCGACTAAACCTTCTACCAATGAATTCATCTCCGCAATTTCTACGTGACTGCGACCACATCCTTCGCAATGAGTACCTTCATGAGTGCATTCTCCAATGCATGGGCTAAATTTCATCGAAATAATTTCCTTTTTGTCTGGTAATAATAAATGAGTTGCCAGTTCAGCAGTTAATTAAGTAGACGACATGCTAACAGAAATTTGGGTGCTCGGTACAACTTCATATTTCCTATCTGCGACAAGGCTGCCTGGAGGAAAGCGAGAATCGGTTCACGTCTTGACCTTCTGGATTCAGACTCAATCAAGCAATGTCCGATTGCTGCCGATTTTTAGTATATGAGTGAGGAATCACCTGAGCCAGCGCTGAGTACACTGCGCCATATTCCCAACGCCATCACGTCGGTTCGTGTGGTGATTGCCGCAGTGTTCCCCTTCTGTCCCGAATCAAGCCATCTACTATTGATCGGATTGGGCCTGGCAACCGAATTTCTTGATGGATTTACAGCTCGCGCATTCAAGTGGACCAGCTACCTGGGGCAGATCCTTGATCCGGTGGCAGACAAACTATTCGTCCTCTCCGTCAGTCTCACCTGGGTTTGGCTTGGCAAGCTCACCGTATTGCAGTGGTTACTGCTCGGGGTCAGGGATTTTGGTGTGCTATTCATTTTTCTCGCCCTGATTGGACTGGGTAAGATTCGCAGTGTACGG
>DMJN01000070.1 GCA_003451715.1 Gammaproteobacteria bacterium
CGAGATGGCATTCGTCCCACGGCACAAGCGCAGAATGATACTGATGGATGGCAGCGGTCTGCTAACCGGTCTACTGTTGGGTTTGACTCTGCCTCCAGGACTACCCATGTGGATGGCCTTTATCGGTGGTGCCGTGGCGATCGGATCTGGCAAGATTATCTGGGGCGGTCTGGGCAATAATCTGTTTAATCCTGCCTTGGTAGGCAGGGCCTTTCTACTGGGAACCTTCCCGATAGCCATGACCACCTGGTCGATGGCAAGCGAGGGATTCTGGACATTTCGACCGACCAATTTCGATTTCCCGTTTACCTATACAGAGATCGATGGACTCACCGCCGCCTCACCTCTTGGGCTGATGAAATTTGATCAGGAGACCACTCCTATCATGCAGTTGTTTTTCGGTAATACGTCGGGATCCCTGGGTGAGACCAGTTCATTATTGCTTATTCTCGGTGGCGTCTATCTCTATTTTCGGCGCGATATCGATTGGCGTATTCCCGTGAGTATCGTTATCACCGTGTTGATTTTCTCCGGGATTCTGTACTCCATAGATCCAGTGGTTTACCCCGCACCGTTATTCTCTTTGTTCTCCGGCGGCTTGATGCTGGGAACCATCTACATGGCAACGGACCCGGTCACCTCTCCCACGACGCCACTTGGGACATGGATTTTCGGGATTGGTATCGGGCTACTTGTTATACTGATCCGTGTGTTCGGCGGTATGCCGGAAGGAGTCCTGTATTCCATCCTGCTGATGAACGCCGCAACCCCCTTGATCGACCGCTTTACCCAGCCGAGAATATTCGGGCACCAGCGGAGAAAAAAACATGAGTGACATCATAGGTTCAGATCGTCAGCAACGGTCGCCGGGCTCAGGGGATGAAAAGCCACCCGAGCAAGACCAGCCGCGATCTATTAAGCTGGTCATGACACTGGCCCTTGGCGGGCTGATTTCCGGATTGGGTATCGTCGGCGTTTATGAGGTGACACTATCAACCATAACCGAAAACCAAGCCCGGGAACTTCGGGCGGCGGTTTTTAAGGTGCTGCCGGGTGTTACTCAGATGCAGGAGCTGGTTCAGGAAAATGACCGACTCGTTGCCGTGATCCCTGAAGCGGGCGAGGAGAGCAGAGATAACACCATTTATGGCGGCTATGATGAGGAGCGGAGCTTCGTAGGCTATGCGATTCCAGGAGAGGGACCAGGCTTCCAGGACACCATAAGATTGATATACGGTTATCTGCCTGCTGATAATAAAGTGGTAGGAATGGAGGTGCTGGAGAGCCGCGAAACACCGGGTCTCGGTGACAAGATCTTCAAAGATCTGGTTTTCGTCGAAGCCTTTTCCGACCTGCCCATCGAACCCACGATCGAGGTAGTAAAGAAGGGCCGTAAGGTCTCAGATAATCAGGTAGATGCGATTACCGGTGCGACCATCTCCTCCCGCGCAGTGGTTAACATAATCAACGACACCAATTCCATCTGGCTCGAAAATCTGCCCACACCGGGGAGTGAGCCTCCAATGCAAGAGAACAATAGCGAAACGGAAAATGTTATTCAGTAACAGTGAAGACTACGAAGTATTTAGCAAGGGAATCTGGCGAGACAACCCCGTATTCGTGCAGGTACTCGGTATGTGCCCGATGCTGGCTGTCACCAATTCCGCCATCAACGCGGTGGCCATGGGAGGGGCAACTCTGTTCGTGCTGGTTGGCTCCAGCTTCCTGGTATCGCTGTTCAAGAACTGGATTCCAAAACAGGTGCGCATCTCCTGTTTTATCATCATCATCGCCACCTTTGTCACTATCGCTGACTATACGCTGCTGGCCCTGGTTCCCGCGGTACACAAGGAGTTGGGGGCATTTATTCCGCTTATTGTCGCCAACTGCATGATCCTGGGCCGCCAGGAAGCCTTCGCATCGAAGAGTACACCGCGTCTCGCCGTCATGGATGCGCTGGGTATGTCCGCCGGTTTTATGCTGGCGCTGTTTTCCCTGGGCGCCGTCCGAGAGATATTCGGCACGGGAACTCTGTTTGGCATCGAGCTGTTTGGTCCCGCCTGGGAACCCTGGGTCATCATGATCCTGCCACCGGGTGGTTTTCTCACACTTGGGTTGATTCTGTTGGTCTTTAATTGGATGGCTCAGCGTAAGGCGATATTCCTGGAACGGGTGGCCGAGACTGAAGGGAGTGGTCAATAATGGACAGTCTCTCAGGCATCTTTATCGGTTCACTGCTGATCAACAATTTTGTGCTGGCCTACTTCCTTGGGATCTGTCCTTTTCTTGGCGTATCCAATAATCTCTTAACCTCTTTTCGACTGGGGCTGGCAACGACATTCGTGATGCTGGTCACCGCCTTGTGTGCGTGGGTACTCAACACCTATCTGCTTATCTACGCCCCCTATTTGAGGCTTATCAGCTTCATCGTCGTCATCGCCAGTACGGTTCAATTTATCGAGATGGCAATTAAGAAGCTCAGCCCCGCTCTGTTCAGGGCGCTCGGTATCTTCCTGCCACTGATAACCACCAACTGTTCGATTCTGGGGCTGGCCATATTTGCAACCAACCGCGGCTATGACTTTGTGGAAGGCATGGTCTATGCCTTGGGCGCAGGACTCGGTTTCACCCTCGCCATGGTGTTGTTGGCAGGGCTCAGAGAGGAGACTGAACTCTCCGATGTACCAGCCCTGATTCAGGGCACCGCCATGAACCTGATTATCGCTGGCATTCTCTCCATGGCATTCATGGGATTTGCCGGACTGTTCAGTTCCACCGCATAGGCCATGGATAGTTATCTTATACCAATCCTTGTTTTCAGCCTCGGCGTAGGCTGCTGGGCGCTGTTTCAGCTATGGACAGGGCGCCAGGCTGACGGCTCAACGGATGATCAGGAGGATGGCGCCTGCGGTGACTGCGGCGCACCCTGTGACTTGGGCCAAGATTCTGAATGACCTCGAAGCTCCTCACCTGAAAACAGTTAAGAGACCGAGAGATGCAGCCCAAAGGCGTGACGGCATTACTGCAGTAGCCGCCCAGACGATAACGGGATACTCAGTCATTGCCATGGTTTAACTGATTGATGAGAACTACGCCAATAAACATTGGCAAATGGAGGTAAGCATGATCATAGGCATTCCCAAGGAATTAAATCCGTCCGATAGA
>DMJN01000272.1 GCA_003451715.1 Gammaproteobacteria bacterium
AGATTTTAGCAGTATCCGGGTTTCCCTCGGTGTCGGTGAGTTCAGCGATGGTCGGAGTATGGAAAATGCCAACCAGATTACCGACGATTATCAGGCCGAGTCTCCCCTGGCTGAGCTCGTTAGAGATGCACTTGTACAGGGATTCGTACATGGCGGCGCCGAGCTTGTCGATGACGGGGCAGACATGCAACTAACCGGAAGAATAAATAGTTCCGAGCTGCAAATCGTCGACCGTAGCGGCGTGGAGTCCCTACAATTAACCATTCGCACCGCTGTGCAATTGCAGGGCCGCGGCAGAACTATCTGGGAAACCACATTATTCGGCAGAGGAGTCGTCCCGGTAAGCGAAGGCATTGTTGCCGCCGTTCATGGAGCGATGGATCGAATGATTCGGGAATTGGTAAGCGACGACTACTTTCTGATCGAACTGCAATAACGATCTCAATCTACCCCGAAGACTCTACACACCCCAGCTCCGCATATGCCGACCCGGCAATCGGTCGCGATTGATCAGGAAACAGGCGTAGCCCGGTCGCTCTCTCCACCTCATCGATAGTGGCGCGCATTTCACAGTGATGCACGTGTACCGCCGAATCCTGGTCGAATATGAATGCTGCACCGAGACCAGTTGCAGTTATCACAATTTTAAAAAATGCATCTGGCACCCTGTGAGGTGTATCTGTTAACAACGATTCGACTTGCGGCTCCGGTTTGTATACGGGTCCCGTCAACACGTAAACCTCACCTCCCCGATTTACCAGGTTTCTGATTGCCCAGTCCAGCCCGTACCAGGCGCCCTGGTTCAGACCGGAAGAACGGGCAACACTGTTGGTCAGGTAGTTCACATCCTCCCAGTAGGGCGTAGCTGCAAAATCCACCAACGGCACATAGTGGCTTCTTACGAGACCCAGCGATTCCGAATCGGCAAAATCTTCCGCCACCAGGGTTTCGCTCACGAAATTGTCTGCAATGACTTGCCTGGACAGACTCGATGCGATGCCAATCGAGCCTGCCGATACCGTGTAAGCAACCCAATCTGCAGATTTACGCTCAGTGTTATAAGACAGTGCATAGATCGGGCGGATGATAAGCTGATTGTCGGAATCCGCTCCCAGTGGACAGCCCTGGTAGCAATGCGCTATCCGGTAGTCTTGTGCTCCACCAGAGGTCGAAAACAGAATCCCGCCAAGCAGCAGAAGACCGCAACAGGAGCGGTAAATCGAAGGGAATTTATTGACGAATAGAGTCCGCATTTCAGACTGGGTTCTGGTAGCTGTCTTTTCCCGTAAAATTGACGGCATTTCAATCTTCTGGCTGCGACTATCATACCCACTCGCCAGAGCCGAGTATGTAATAAAGTTTGGCAAACCGGCGCATCCCATTTGTTAACCAATCCCCCAGCACCGGTGTCTAATAAGGTGGGGTGGCGTATTTCCTCAGAGCAGCGTCCCACTAGATGAGCCATGAATTCAAAAACAACTAACCGATTATTGAAATTTGTCCCTTATTTCAATTTTCAGGTAGCTTTATTGGATCCGCCTATCTACCATGCGCCACTGACAAACCTGCTTTAGATAAGTACTCATGAAATTACAGGAGATCAAAATGCTTAGATTAAAGATTCTAGCCAGGCTTGCAGTAGTAAGCTCCCTGACAGCCCTGGTTGGCATGTCGGCTAATGCCCAGGATCGCATCAGCGATTTTTCCCTGGTGGATGCCGATGGCCGCTTTTTCCAGCTTAGCCGCAATGCTCATAAGAATGCGGTTGTGCTACTGGCCTACGATATGGAAAGCCGCGACGCACAACGAGCAGCGGGCGATCTGGAAGATCTGGCTGAGCAATTCGCTGACCAGGAAATTGAATTTTTTGTGATCAACTCAACCGGTCTCGCAGACAAGACTGTCATGCGTGATGAAGCCGAAGACGAAGACATCAGCCTGCGCATATTGATGGACGATACGCAACTGGTTACCGAAGAACTGGGTCTTACCCGTGCTGCCGAAGTTGCCATCATCGATCCCCAGGCGCGCGCCGTGGTCTATCGCGGTGCACTGAGTAGCAGGCATGCCGATGGCAGCCGCTCCGAGCGCAACGCAGGCTCTTATGCAGAAGAAGCACTGACTGCACTACTCGCAGGTAGTGAAATTTCCAGCGAAACTCTGGCCAGTTCAGGCGATGCTCTCGACTTTAGTGCCAAGGCAGCCCTCCTGGCATCAATCACCTATGCGGATGACATTGCTCCAATCCTCGAACAGCGCTGCGCTGCTTGCCACCAGGAAGGCGGTGTCGCACCTTTCGCCATGGAAAGCCATCAGATGATCCAGGGTTGGTCACCGATGATTCGTGAAAGTCTGATGACCAAGCGAATGCCTCCCGGGCAGATTGATAACGAATATGTTCAAGCCTTCTACGATGTACATCACATCACGGTGGAAGAAACTCAGAAGCTGGTTCACTGGATCAATAATGGCTCCAGAAACGATGGTAGCACCGACCCACTGGCAGCGCTGGAAATCTCTCCTGCTAAATGGCTGAATGGTGAACCGGATATGGTCATCGACATTCCACCACAGCAGATCCCGGCCACAGGTGTGTTGGAATACCGCAACCTGGTGGTGCCTCTGGACATCGATGAGGATATCTGGGTTAAGGCAGTGGAATTCGAAGCAGGCGATGCTGCCGTGCTTCACCATATTATCGCCTTCTCTTATGGCCCTGACGGAGTCAACGAGTTCGAAATCCTGAACCAGGGAATCGGGCTCGGTGCTTACGCGCCTGGTAACGAGTTGAACCTTTATCCAGAAAATGCCGGCTTTCCTTTG
>DMJN01000296.1 GCA_003451715.1 Gammaproteobacteria bacterium
AAAATCCTTGATTCTATTGGAGATTTATACATGCTCGGCAATAGCCTCATTGGTGAGTTTAAAGGATATAAATCTGGACATGCCCTCAATAATGCTTTATTAAGAATGCTCGAAGTTAATGAAGACGCTTGGGAAATTGTCAGTTTCGATAATGAGAAAAACGTACCTATTTCCTACATGAAACCAGTGCTAGCTGCATAATTTCTATAACGCTCTCCTAACTGATTGATCTAGCTACATAAAAACTGGATGTCTGATTAGGCGTTGAAGTTTCTGCATTAGCCCCAAGTGTACTAACAGGGTTCAAGAATAACACTTAGTAATGAAAGTCATACTCGTTGATCAACGCCACGGTCATACCAAGACCATCATCCTGAATCGCTGGCTGAAAGGCCTGCTCTCTCTGTGTTTGCTCGGTGCTCCCGTCGCTATGGGCTATTTTGGCTATCAATTGGCCGTATCCCCGAATGCACGCATGTTAACCGAGGAGACAGCCCAGAACTGGGATCGAGAAATTAAGTTACAGGCAGAACAACTCGACGAGATACGGCAGGAATCGAAACAACAGCTCGAAGCATTAACGCTACGACTGGCCATGTTGCAAGCCAGGCTGGTACGCCTGGATGCAGTAGGCGAGCGCATAACTACCATAGCCAATCTCGATAACGGAGAATTTGATTTCAGCCAACCAGTGGCTATCGGTGGGCCTGGCACAGGGTATTCCCAAGCTTTTACTACGGCTGGTTTTATGGATGCAGTAGATCAACTGGAAAGACAGCTGGACGATCGCCAGCAGCAGTTGGAAATCCTCGAAGGACTAATGGCCGATCGTAAGATACAGTCAGATGTTTTTATAGCAGGCCGGCCAGTTGATCGGGGTTGGATCGCATCACGCTTCGGCCAACGTCCCGATCCATTTACCGGTCAGCTGAGTTTTCATGCAGGTGTTGATTTCAGCACGGGAAGAGCTGGCGCGGATATAAACACAGTTGCAGCAGGCGTAGTTACCTGGGCTGGACCTCGTTCGAACTACGGCCTGATGATCGAAGTCAACCACGGTAGCGGGTTTACCACGCGATACGCACATGCGGAGAAACTCTTCGTCGATGTAGGCGATATTGTTAAAAAGGGTCAAAATATAGCCTTAGTGGGTTCGACCGGAAGGTCGACAGGTCCCCACGTGCATTTCGAAGTCTATAAGAACGGCCGGGTTGTTGATCCGGCCGCCTATATTCACCGCACCTCCAGATAATCCTCTCACTCTCAAATTGATCTTTTGTCGTCCTGGTCGATAGGTACGGTGTTAACTGTATCAATCCGGCATTGGCGAACTTCATTTAACTACTGATAAGTGTCTAAAGACATGAACATACTCAATAAAATACTCGGCAGCAGTAACTCTAGAAAACTGAAGAAAATGGATCGTACTGTTGCGGCGATTAACAAATTCGAAGAAGCATTCGAAGCGTTAACTGATGAAGAACTCAAACTGAAAACTGACGAATTCAGAACGCGCCTGAACGATGGCGAAGCCCTCGATGCGATACTCCCGGAAGCTTTCGCGATTGTTCGTGAAGCCAGTAAACGCACTCTCAAGTTGCGCCATTTCGATGTTCAGCTGATTGGTGGAATGGTGTTGCATCAGGGAAATATTGCAGAGATGCGCACAGGTGAGGGTAAGACACTGGTAGCAACTTTACCCGCCTATCTGAATGGTTTGTCTGGGAAAGGTGTGCATATCGTTACTGTTAATGAATACCTGGCCGAGCGGGATGCGAATTGGATGCGGCCCATTTATGAATTGCTGGGCCTAACGGTTGGTATCATAAAATCCGGGCAGACGCCCGAGGAGAAGAAGGCTGCCTACGAATCATCCATAACCTACGGCACCAATAACGAGTTTGGATTCGACTACTTGCGGGACAACATGGCATTTCGTCTGGATGACAAGATGCAACATGCTCCAAATTTCGCCATCGTCGATGAGGTGGATTCGATTCTCATCGATGAAGCCAGGACTCCGTTGATTATCTCCGGCGCGGCAGAGGACAGCTCACAATTGTATGTCGCTATCGACAAGCTGATCCCGAGGCTGGAGATAGGTGTAAAGGCAGAAAAGTCCAAGATGGAGATGATGGATAAGAGCTACGTACCAGAGGAATCAGGCCATTTCAGTGTTGACGAGAAAAGCCGGCAGGTTGAAATGACTGAGCAAGGACACAAATTTGTCGAAGATCTGTTAATCAAGAAGAAGTTGCTTGACGAGGGGGAATCCCTGTATGCCGCCACTAACCTGTCGCTGCTGCACCATGTGCACTCAGCCTTGAAGGCACACCATCTCTTTAACAAGGATATCGAATACATCGTTCAGAATAAGCAGATCGTACTGATTGATGAACATACCGGGCGAACCATGGAAGGGCGGCGCCTCTCGGAGGGCCTGCATCAGGCACTGGAAGCGAAGGAAGGGCTGGCAATTCAGAGCGAAAGCCAGACACTCGCCTCTACTACGTTTCAAAATTACTTTCGACTTTACGACAAGCTCGCGGGCATGACCGGAACGGCGGACACCGAAGCCTTCGAGTTTAACTCGATTTATGGTCTGGACGTGATTGTCATCCCCACCAATGTGCCCATGATCAGGGATGATGCGAATGACCTGATATACCTCTCCATGGAAGAGAAATTCGAGGCCATTGTTAAAGATATTACGGAGATCAGAAATAACGGCGCACCGGTGCTGGTGGGCACAGCATCGATCGATACCTCAGAGATTCTTTCGAACTTTCTCAATAAGCAGAAGATCAAGCATGAAGTTCTCAACGCCAAATTCCATGAAAAGGAAGCAGAAATCATCGCCCAGGCAGGTCGCCCGGGTGTGGTCACTATCGCTACCAATATGGCCGGTCGAGGCACCGATATTGTGCTGGGAGGAAAATGGGAGGCAGAAGTCGCACAACTGGATAACCCGGGGGAAGCACAGCTCAAAAAAATAATGGATGATTGGCAGCAACGCCATGACCAGGTTATTGTCGCCGGTGGTCTGCACATAATCGGTACGGAGCGCCACGAATCGCGACGCATCGACAACCAGCTGCGAGGCCGCTCTGGTCGTCAGGGTGATCCGGGATATTCACGATTTTACCTGTCTATGGAAGATAACCTGCTGAGAATCTTCACCACTGATACGGTGAAGAATTTTATGCGCCGCCTGGGTCTGGAGCGCGGAGAGGCGATTGAGGCTGGCATGGTTACCCGTGCCATCGAGAAAGCCCAGCGAAAGGTTGAAGGGCGCAATTTCGATATCAGAAAACAATTGCTGGAATACGATAACGTAGCCAACGATCAGCGGACGATTGTCTATCGACAACGCAATGAATTAATGGCCAGCGATGATATATCCGAGCTGCTGACAGACATGAGAGGTGAGGTAGTCGACCAATTGGTAGATGATTATATACCGCCGCAGAGCGTGCCCGAGCAGTGGGATATAGGAGGGCTTGAGCAAGCCATTGAGGCCGAGTTCGGCAGTGAGCTACCCGTACAACAATGGCTCGACGACGATGATCAGCTCTATGAAGAGCAGCTCAAACAGAAGATTTGCGGATTGTTGACAGAAGAGTATGAGGAAAAAAGTGCTGCTGTTGGCGACAAGATGCGGCTGTTCGAGAAACAGATAATGCTGCAGATTCTGGACGGTGTGTGGAAAGACCACCTGGCTACCATGGACCATCTGCGACAGGGCATATTTCTGCGCAGCTACGGTGGGAAGAATCCACGGCAAGAATACAAGCGCGAGGCGTTTGCAATGTTCACTGAGCTGATGGTCGGTTTGCAGCAGGAAGTCATCAAAGTGCTCAGCCATGTGAAGATTCGTCAAGAAGACTCCGCCGATGCCATAGAACGACAGCGTGAGCAGGAGAAGGCCCGCGCCCGGGTCAACTACCAGCATCAGGAGGTCTCTGCGATGGCGGGGGCAGCAGAGGAACAGCCTCAAAAACCGCCTCCCCAGGGTAGTCGTGAAGGAGTATCTGCAGATGCGGAGCGACAGACACCCTTTGTGAGAGAGGTTCCGAAAGTTGGTAGAAATGAGCAATGTCCTTGTGGTTCCGGCAAGAAATACAAGGTTTGTCACGGCAAGCTAGGATAGCCTCAGATGGCAGTTGGTTCATTCAAGGAGTCAGTTTGTGCAAATGTTGCCGGTATCAAACTGGCAGCGACGAAGGCAAACATACGCTATGCAGACCGACTCGACCTGGTATTGATCGAGATTGCCACTGGTTCATCCGTGGCGGGCGTCTTCACACAGAATGCTTTCTGTGCCGCACCGGTGCAGCTCACCAGGCAACACCTGCAACAAGGAGAGCCTCATTACTTCCTGATCAACACCGGCAATGCCAATGCCGGTACCGGTGAGGCAGGCAAGCAAGCGGCTTTGCAGTGTTGCCAGGCAGTAGCTGAACTGGCAACTATTCAGTATTGGCAGGTACTACCATTCTCAACAGGAGTCATCGGCGAACATCTACCCATCGACAAAATCGTAAGCAGCCTACCTGATGCCTTTCAGAATCTTGCTGAATCCAATTGGGAGTCTGCAGCCCGGGGAATTTTAACAACCGATACACGGATAAAGTTGAGGTCAACACAAATATCTCTTGACGGCAAGCCTGTATCAATTACCGGTATGGCTAAAGGTTCCGGGATGATTAAGCCAAACATGGCAACGATGTTGGCATTTGTCTTTACCGATGCGCTTATCAACAAGAATGACTTGCAACAACTGCTTTCCAAAATTGTCGAGAAATCATTCAATCGACTAACAGTAGATGGTGATACTTCAACTAACGACAGTTGCATGTTAGTCGCCACTGGGAAGAGCGGTGTTGAAATAGCGGAAATTGGGGATGACACAGCCAGAGAATTCAGTGAGGCGCTGAATGGAATCTTTATCGAATTGGCGACAGACATAATCAGAGATGCAGAAGGTGCGAGCAAGTTCGTAACCGTTGAAGTCAATGGAGGAGCGAGTGAGCAAGAGTGTTTACAAGTTGCCTATTGTGTGGCTGAGTCTCCATTGGTCAAGACAGCATTGTTCGCCTCTGATCCCAATTGGGGACGGATACTCGCAGCCGTGGGACGGGCGGGCCTTGTGGATCTTAACCTGGATGCCGTGGCCATCTATCTCGGTGAGACCCAAATTGTCGCAGTCGGCGCCGTTGCTTCGGACTATAGTGAAGAGCGGGGCCAGGCAGAGATGAACCGCGATGAGATTGTCATCCGCATAGACCTGGCGCGAGGCAAGCACAGCGAACGGGTTTGGACTTCAGATTTATCCTATGACTATGTGCGAATAAACGCCGACTATCGTAGCTGAATTTGC